>DMPJ01000158.1:6626-7326 GCA_003456035.1 Planktothrix sp. UBA8402 | reverse complement strand
GCGAGCGAGGACGCTCGCACTACAGGGAAGGGATTTTAATTAATAACTAAAACAAGAAATAACGCTGCGCCATTGGTAAAACTTCTGCGGGTTCACAGGTTAATAATTGCCCATCTGCTTTGACCTGATAGGTTTCGGGATCAACCTCAATTTTTGGTAAAGCATGATTTAATTTCATGTCAGCTTTACTAATATTTCGAGTTCCTGAAACCGCTACACATTGTTTTTTTAACCCTAATTGTTCAGGAATTTTTGCCTCTAAAGCTGCTTGAGAGATAAACGTTAAAGACGTAGATGCGATCGCTTTTCCAAAACTCCCAAACATCGGACGACCGTGCACAGGTTGAGGGGTAGGAATACTCGCATTTGCATCGCCCATTTGTGCCCAAGCAATTAAGCCACCTTTAATCACTAATTCCGGTTTGACCCCAAAAAAAGCAGGTTTCCATAAACATAAATCTGCTAATTTACCTTCAGCAATTGACCCCACATAATCAGAAATTCCATGAGTAATAGCCGGATTAATTGTATACTTAGCAATATAGCGTTTGACCCGAAAATTATCATGGGTTGCTTGAGTGTTTTCAGTGTCAGTTAATATCCCCCGTTGCACTTTCATTTTATGGGCAGTTTGCCACGTTCTAATAATAGTTTCTCCCACCCTTCCCATCGCTTGAGAATCAGAAGAAATCATACTAAA
>DMPJ01000158.1:268-6554 GCA_003456035.1 Planktothrix sp. UBA8402 | reverse complement strand
AATGTTCTTCTAAGGTATTCATCGTATAAGGACGGGTGGGATTTGTAGAAGAAGGTAAGACATTTTTTAGGCTACAAACCTTAATAATATCCGGTGCATGACCGCCTCCAGCCCCTTCGGTATGGTAGGTATGAATCACCCGATTTTTAAATGCTTCAATGGTCGTTTCTACGAATCCAGATTCGTTTAAAGTATCCGTATGAATCGCAACTTGGATATCATATTCATCGGCAACTTTTAAACAAGTATCAATTGCCATAGGCGTAGTTCCCCAATCTTCATGAAGCTTTAAACCCATCGCCCCCGCCATAATTTGTTCGACCAAACCTTGGGGTTGACTACTATTTCCTTTACCTAAAAATCCCAAATTCATCGGAAAGGCTTCCGCCGCTTCTAACATCCGATAAATATTCCATGCACCCGGAGTACAAGTGGTGGCATTTGTTCCCGTTGCGGGGCCAGTTCCACCGCCGATCATTGTCGTAATTCCTGATGCAATAGCAGTCTCTATTTGTTGAGGACAAATAAAGTGAATATGGCTATCAATTCCCCCGGCGGTGAGGATCATTCCTTCCCCGGCGATCACTTCTGTGGAAGGCCCAATAATAATATCAATATTATCTTGAATATAGGGATTTCCTGCTTTGCCAATTTTATAAATTTTCCCATCTTTTATTCCCACATCTGCTTTAACAATCCCCCACCAATCTATAATTAAAGCATTCGTAATCACTAAATCTACCGCCCCATCCGCCCGGGAAATTGGAGACTGTCCCATGCCATCCCGAATCACTTTTCCGCCCCCAAATTTTACCTCATCCCCATAATTTGTATAGTCTCTTTCCACTTCAATAATTAATTCCGTATCTGCTAACCGAATGCGATCGCCCACCGTCGGCCCAAAGGTTTCAGCATAAGCCCGCCGATCCATTTTATAACCCATTTTCCACTCCTTAAGTAGTAAGCCCTTCAGGGCTTTCTTCAATCATTTAATTATACAATTCTAAGCCCAACTAAAATTATTTTTTCTTCTTCCCCTTGTCTTTTTTATCTTTCTTAACCTGCTCTTTTTTATCCTGTTTATCTTCTTCGGATAAATTAAAATTTAACTGACCTTCCACTAACCCATTAAACCCATAAATTTCCAAACTTCCCCCCATCAAAACTAACTCAACTTGTTGTTCATCTCCCGGTTCAAATCTAACCGCAGTTCCCGCCGGAATATTTAACCGCATTCCTTTGGTTGTTTCTCGTTTAAATTTCAAGGCTTCATTAACTTCATAAAAATGATAATGTGAGCCAATTTGAATTGGGCGATCGCCTGTATTAGCAACTTTAACCTTTAAAGTGGGACGACCAACATTAAGTTCAATTTCACCTGCTTTAACAATCAGTTCACCTGGAATCATTTGTTGTGTCCTCTGATAATATTAATATTGCAAATCGGATCATCATTATATAAGAATTATATCCTATTGAAAACATCCTTTTTTTATAGAAAATAAAAATTAAGTTTGTAGGGTGCGGGGATCGCAGCGCACGCACCAAAGTTTTGTTAATCAATAAAAAATTGGTGCGTGTGTTGATTTGAAGACTAAAATATGATATGTTAATAAAGGAGTTTTGGCGATCGCAACTTGAAACAAAAACAAGCATCTAGTTACAAGAAATTAATTCCTTATATTCGTACCCAAGGACAAACTATTAGTAAAGCATTAGTTTGTACAATTGCTTTTACCGTATTTTGGCCGTTATTAGCCTGGTTAGCAGGACAAATGGCGGGTTATATTGGTAGGGGAGATGTTAACGCCATTGCTCAATTAGCAGGAGTGGCGGCGGTTGTTTTCCTAGTTCGAGGAACAGTACAATATGGTCAGGATACCCTGATGGCAAAAGCCGCGTNNGTTTTGGAATTAAGAAAACAAGTTTATCGTCATTTACAACGGCTGAATATTGGCTATTTTGAAACGGCAAAAACTGGGGATCTCGCCTATCGTCTCACGGAAGATATTGATCGCATTGGCGAAGTGATTAATAAATTTTTTCATCAATTTGTTCCCTNNTTTATCTCAACTGGCAATTAACCCTAGCTACTTTAATTATAGCACCGTTTATGGCGCTTTTAATTGGTTGGTTTGGGGAAAAATTATTAATCTTTACTCGCCATAGTCAAAACCGAGTTTCTAATTTAGCTTCTTTATTAACAGAAGTGTTTAGTGGAATTCGTTTAGTCCAAGCATTTGCCGCCGAAGATTATGAAATCAATCGCTTTAGTTTAGAAGCAGAACAAAACCGCAAAGCTAAATATTTAGCTGAACAAATTAAAGCATTACAATTTGTTGTAGTTGGCTTTTTAGAAGCCATGAGTGTAATTTTATTATTCTTTTTAGGAGGATGGCAAATTTCCCAAGGCAATTTAACTGGAGGTGGATTTATTAGTTATATTGCGGCGGTAGCATTATTAATTGATCCAATATCATTAACTACTAGCAATTATAGTGATTTTAAACAGGGTCAAGCCTCCTGCGATCGGATTTTTGAACTATTAGCAGTGCAGCCAACTGTTATTGAAAAAACCAATGCTTTGATTTTACCCCATGTTACAGGAAAAGTCGAATATTGCAACGTCAGTTTTACCTATCCAAAAACTGATTTTTCCCAAAGTCAAGCAGACAATAAACCCGTTTTAGCAAATCTGAATCTATTAGTTGAATCGGGGGAAATGGTTGCTTTGGTGGGGCCGTCAGGAGCCGGAAAAACAACATTAGTAACTTTATTACCGCGATTTTATGATCGCCAGTCGGGAACAATTAAAATTGATGATATTGATATTCAAGATGTCACGTTAAAAAGTCTACGGCGACAAATTGGAATTGTCCCTCAAGATATTACTTTATTTTCGGGAACCATTGCTCAAAATATTGCCTTTGGTCAATCATATTATGAATTAAACGACGTAGAAAATGCGGCAAAAATTGCTAATGCTGATGGGTTTATTAGGCAGTTTCCTAATGGATATCAAACCATTGTTGGGGAACGGGGAGTTAATTTATCGGGGGGACAACGACAACGAATTGCGATCGCCAGAGCCGTATTATTAGACCCCAGAATCTTAATTTTAGATGAAGCCACATCGGCTTTAGATTCAGAATCAGAAGCCTTAGTTCAAGAAGCATTAGAACGATTAATGCAAGATCGAACAGTTTTTATTATTGCTCACCGTTTAGGAACAGTTAGACGAGCAAGCCGAATTTTAGTATTAGAAAATGGTCAGATTATGGAATCGGGAACCCATCAAGAACTATTAGAAAAAGGCGATCGCTATGCTAAGTTTTATGCTCAACAATTTGATTCACAAATTTAGGATTAAAAATTAGCTAATTTTAAATATTGAAACCCATGTTATAATAAACTAATTAAATATTGATTAAAGTTTTCCAGTCAATAAAGGAGAATAATCATGAAATTCCTTGTTCATACCAGAACTATTTTTAAAGCTCTACCCGTCCCCGCCAGTGAACTATCTAATGACGAAAAATTTGAAGTTCCTGCTGGGGCTACTTTTGTTAGTATAAGCGACAGTTTCAGAATAGATAATGGACATTATCTAGTTTATTTTACCTCAGAGTTAGGGTCAGGAGCCAATCGTCGTCAAGGATGGTTTGTTCCCAGGGTACACGTCGAAATATTGTCCTGTATTGCTAGAGTCAAAACTAATAATTTAAACTTGAGAAAATTTCCTAATCCTAAAGATAAAGATGATCAGAGTATTATTCACAAGTTAGAATTAGGAACATTGGTTAATTTATTCGATGCCACCTATATCAAGGATAACTCTCTTTGGTGGTATGGTTCTCCCTTGGTAACAGCTAATAAAGAATGGTTCCAAGATCCACAAACAGGCTGGATGTCATCAAAATATTTAGAAATAATCAATATCACGATTAATGATATTTAACAGATGTTTTATCTGATTAGGCAATTAATCTCTAATCTAAAATATCTGTTCTGAGTTGGGAAAAAAATTTCTGCTCTAACTTCAAACTTATTCTAAAATTGATTCACAAATTTAAAATTAGGGGACAGAAATGGAATTAAATCCAGTGCCAGATGATGCAAATTTTAAGAGTCAAGTGCAAAAATTGCATAGAATTACTATTTACACACGATGGCTTTTAATCGTGATTTTGTGGGTAACAGTTGCACCCTTAAGTTTATGGGCATTGCGGGAAGAAATTGCCCTTTGGCAAAACTATTTTACTTGGTCTGCGGTTCGCTATGCTTTAGCTTATAACCGTTTTGCAGCGATTGGTTTAGGGTTGTGTATTGGGACAACAACAGCAACATTAATTTGGCATAGTCGTAACATTTTATTCGGGGTTTCTCCCGCCTATCAACAGCGTTTAGAAAAACAAGTTTTGAGAATTATTAAACAGGGGGAAACTCATCCTTTTTGGAAGTGGATTATTTCAACAAAAAATGAATAATGGTTTCTATTTATTGAGATTCTTCCCTTGAGAGAATCAAAAACTTTTATGTATAAAAGAATAACTTTCTGAAAATGAGTTAATTTTTTTTAAATTCTGCTAATATCAATTATCAACAAACTAATCTTGTGTTAGTATAGGATCGTTTAGCTAAAGTGCGCGCCTTTCTATCTCGCTTGTCTACATCAGTTGTACCCATTTCGTCATCTGACTGATGAAACAAATATTCCTGGGAATCCTGAATACAGAATTTTTTCTCGTAAAGATTTTTATTACCCCTTTTGACAATTTTTTGCGATTCCCTGTGTCATAAATTTCACACTATCTTAGCCAATATTTTTGACCATGTTAATCTTACTGTTTTATGTCGGTAATGATCTTTATGCCTTGGATAGTTCCCAAGTTGTGGAAGTTATTCCTAGAGTGATATTAAGAAAGATTTATCATGCACCGGATTATGTAGCGGGTTTATTTAATTATCGAGGTGCAATTGTTCCTGTTATTGATCTCTGCCATTTAATTCAAGGTCAACCCAGTTGTTCTTACCTTAGCACCAGAATTATTATGGTTAATTATATCACAAAAGAGAAGCACAAACGCTGTTTTGGATTGATGGCAGAACGGGTCACAGAAACGTTAAATAAACCCGCTACCAGTTTAACTATTGATTCTGGGGAAAAAGCGGATCAAGATCATCCTTATTTGGGCGGAATTATTATGGATGAAAAAGGAATGATTCAATATATTCGACTGGAATATTTGCTATCAGATGCACAACACCAGTATTTATTAGCAGCAGGAGAACGTTAATGAATTCCATTGAAGTTAAGATGGCAGCGTTATTACAAGAAAAAATTGGTTTAGATCCGAATGTGATCGGAATTCGAGAAATTTCCAGGGTATTAGAACGGCATAGAGTAGCTTGTAATTGTTCTAGTTTAGAAACTTATTTTCACTATTTACAAACCAACAAAGCTGAATTTGAAGCATTAATTGAATCGGTAGTTGTTCCTGAAACATGGTTTTTTAGAGATGGAGAACCTTTTAATTTTCTAGTTCGTTATATTAACACAGAAAAGCTATTTCATCAAACCGATAAAATTAAAATATTAAGTGTTCCTTGTGCATCGGGTGAAGAACCTTATTCAATTGCTATTACCCTTTTAGAAGCCGGATTTAAACCCCATCAATTCCAAATTGATGCCGTAGATATTAGTCAAAAATCCTTACAAAAAGCCCAAAGAGGCGTATATACTCGTCATTCATTCAGAGGAAATTATTTAGAGTTTAGAGAGCGCTATTTTTTGCCTATAACAACAACGGAATATCAGTTAATTGATTCTGTTAAAAACTGTGTAAATTTTAGTATGGAAAATTTGATTAATTTCGGTTTTTTAAGCAATAAAAATCCTTATCATATTATTTTTTGTCGCAATGTGTTGATTTATTTTGATTCGCCGTTGCAAGCCAAGGTTCTGCAGATCTTCCATTTCGGCCTCGCCAAAGCGGGCTATCTGTTTCTCGGTCGATCCGAAAGCGTGAGCCAGGCGGAGCAATTGTTCAGCCCGGTGGACCTGCGCGAACGGCTGTTCCACAAAACTGGGGAGTCGCTGCAACCGCACCCGATCACGCCACTGGTAATCGCGAAAACCCCGGCGCAGCGACGCGATCGAAAAATTGACTTGTTGTTGGCCGGATTGATCGAGCATTTCGACCTGACTGCAGTGCTGTGCGACCTGGCTGGCAATATTCAGCACACCGCTGGCGCAGTTGACCGTTATCTGCAATTCCCGGTCGGC
>DMPJ01000158.1:0-194 GCA_003456035.1 Planktothrix sp. UBA8402 | reverse complement strand
TCGATGGCTGGTTGCGCATTGTCGTCGAACCGTTGCGCGACGCCGGAGCGCAGCTCGTGATGGTGTTGTTTGTACCGGAAAAAGTACGCGCCAAAGAGGACAGGGACGATACCGAGTCGCTGCCCGCAAGTGGCGCCAGGCAGCTGGAAGACGAACTCGTTGCCACCCGCGAGCATTTGCAGACGATGGTGGAA
>DMPJ01000479.1:4065-6501 GCA_003456035.1 Planktothrix sp. UBA8402 | reverse complement strand
CATGGACGAAAAACAATTTTTAATTGAAAAAGTGCTTTCTGTCAAAGCAGATTTAAGTATTCGTGAAGTGTCCGATTCTCTGGCACTTATGCGGCACGACTCTGTAAACATCCCGGTAGTGTATATTGGATCTGGAACCTGTGGGAAAGTAGCTGGTGCTGAGGCTACCCTTCAGGCTATAGCCAATTACTTGGAAGAGAAGAAGATAAAAGCCGAAATTGTTGAGGTTGGTTGCATTGGGTTGTGCTCCTACGAACCACTTGTTGATATTCAGCTTCCAGGAAAATCAAGGATTTCTTTCCAAAATATTACGCACGAATTGGTGGAACCTTTGCTCGACGACATTTTTAACAGCGAAGTCCCTTTTGGGAATGTTTTGGGCCAGTTTAACAATAAGCGCCACAACAAATGGGATAATGTCCCGGTTATTGATGAGCTTCCGTTTTTTAAGCTTCAACACCGCATCGTTTTGGCAAATTGTGGGATCAGCAATCCCGATTCGTTGACAGATTATATTGCAAGGGGCGGTTATCAAACTTACCTTAAGTGCATACGCAATTATACTGGCGAAAAAGTTTGTAACATTGTTGACCAGAGCGGTTTACGCGGTAGGGGAGGTGGCGGTTACCTTACAGGGCAAAAATGGATTACGGCGCAAAATACGGTCAGCGACCAGAAATACTTGATTTGTAATGCTGCCGAAAGCGATCCTGGAGCTTTCATGGATCGTGCCGTTATTGAGGGCGATCCTTATTTATTGCTCGAAGGTATTGCGATAGCAGCTTATGCAATTGGAGCAACCAAGGCATATATTTATGTTATGGACGAATACAGCCAGGCATATCTAATGCTCAATCAGGCAATAAGCCAGCTAAAAGATTTTGGTTTTATTGGATACAATGTTTTCAATAGTGGTGTTGATTTTAAGATTACCCTTGTACGTGGCCCTGGTGCATTTGTTTGTGGCGAAGAAACAGCACTTATCAACAGTATAGAAGGTAAACGCGGCATGCCCAGACCAAAACCACCTTTTCCTGCATTGGAGGGGCTTTTTGGCAAACCAACGGTAATCAATAATGTCGAAACATTAGCAAATATTCCCTTTATCCTTCGTCATGGCCCACAACGGTTCAACGAGATAGGTACTCCTGAAGCGCGTGGAACCAAGGTTTTTGCCATTTCGGGCAAAGCCATGATTACCGGTCTTGTCGAAGTACCGATGGGGACAAAAATCAAAGACATAATTTTCAAAATTGCTGGAGGCGTAAAAGATGGACGCGATTTTAAAGCTGTCCAAATTGGTGGACCTTCGGGGAGTTGTTTGCCGGCATCGCAACTTGATTTACCTGTTGGATATGAATCTTTGTGGAACGAAGGAGCAATAATCGGTTCAGGTGGCATGATTGTGATGGACGAAGATACCTGCATGGTGGATATTGCCAAGTTTTTCATGAATTTCCTTCAAAAGGAAAGCTGTGGAAAATGTATTCCCTGCCGCACTGGAACCGTTCAACTCTATCAAATGTTAACCAAAATTCTCAATAAACAAGCCACCACCGCCGATATTGAGAAAATGAAACTGTTGTCAGAAATGGTCAAAGCTACCAGTTTATGCGGACTCGGACAAACTGCTCCTAACCCGGTATTGAGTACGTTGCGTTATTTTCCAGAGGAATATACGGCTTTATTGCAACCAGAAGAAAGCGGACGAGTTTCGGGGTCTTAACCTCCTTAAAAACGGGACGGTTTCTATCTGCAATGGGTGATTATTTATTATTGTCAACAAAAATAAAATTCACCCATTGTATCCAATACTTTCTAGTAAGGATCATAAAAAATGTTCTGCGAACAATGTGAACAAACAGCGAGTGGAAATGGCTGTCATCAATGGGGTGCCTGTGGTAAAAGTCCTGAAGTTAATGCCATACAGGATTTATTAGTTTATTGCTTACGCAGTATTGCCCCCATTGCTTTAAAAGCATATCAGTTAGGAATTCCAAATCGAGAAATTGATCGGTTTACCTGTGAATCGATGTTTTCTACGATGACGAATGTTAACTTTAGTACCAAGCGGTTTACGGAGTCGGTTCAACAGGTATTACAACTGCGAGAAACCTTAAAACAAGCCGTTGAAAATCACAGTCCAACCCCAATTTCTTGGCCAGAAATTTGTAATTATCAGCCAAATTTTGAGGAAAGTTTAGCCGAACAGGGACAACAGTTTGCCTTAGATTTAATTCAAAAAGCCAATGGGAATATTGATATTTATTCCCTGCAATTAACCACAATTTATGGCATTAAAGGATTAGCCTCTTACACCTTCCACGCCTACGAACTGGGTCAAGAGGATGAAAAGATTTATCAGTTCATTTATGAAGCCTTAGTGGCTTTAGATCGGCAGGATTTAGACTTAAATGCCTGGGTTGGTTTAGCCTT
>DMPJ01000479.1:1315-4042 GCA_003456035.1 Planktothrix sp. UBA8402 | reverse complement strand
CCAATTCCAACAACAGTTCCCTTAAATTATCGTCAAGGTAAGGCGATTTTAGTCTCTGGACATGATATTAAACAGTTAGAAGCTCTGTTACAACAAACCGTAGATACGGGGATTACAGTTTATACTCATGGGGAATTATTACCTGCTCATGGATATCCGATTTTAAAACAAGAATATCCCCATTTATTCGGACATTATGGCACAGCATGGCAGAATCAAACCAAAGATTTTGCGAAGTTTCCCGGGGCTATTATCGTGACAACAAATTGTTTAATGCCACCCCATGAAACCTATGATCAAAAACTGTTTACCGTTGGGCCGGTGGGCTATCCGGGGTTAAATTATTTACCTTCAAATGCAGATGGTATTCCTGATTATACTCCGGTGATTCAACAAGCGCTAGAACTCCCCGGCTTTTTAGATGATGAAACTCCCCGGGAAGTTAAAACCGGATTTGCCCATAATGCGGTTTTAAGTGTAGCTGATCACGTCATTGAAGCAGTTAAAGCAGGCAAAATTCGTCACTTCTTTTTAATTGGAGGTTGTGATGGGGCCAAACCCGGACGCAGTTACTATACGGAATTTGTGGAAAAAGTCCCACAGGATTGTGTTGTCCTAACATTAGGTTGTGGAAAATTCCGCTTTTTTGATCAACAATTAGGTGAGATTGGTAACATTCCTCGATTGATGGATGTGGGACAATGTAATGATGCTTATTCTGCCATCCAAATTGCTTTAGGATTAGCCAAAGCTTTTGATATTGGTGTGAATGAATTACCCCTATCCATGATTTTGTCATGGTATGAACAAAAAGCCGTGGCGGTGTTATTAACCCTGTTATATTTGGGTATTCAAGACATCCGTTTAGGCCCGACATTACCCGCTTTTATTTCTCCGAATGTGTTCCAATTACTATCGGACACCTATCATCTGAAAGCTATTTCTACCCCCGATGAAGATTTAGCTGCTTGTTTAGCCTAGGGTTAATTTCATGGGTGTCAAAGACAGCCGAAAAAATCTGATTGTAGCCGAATCAGATCCCCCTAAATCCCATTAAAAAGGGGACTTTGAAATCAATCCGGTTCCCCCATTACTAAGGGGGGTTAGGGGGGTCAAACCTAAAAATTCCGTGAAAAATATTAGGAAAAACTGCTATAATGAAACCAGATACATCTTAAAATGAAAGGATTAAATTTGATATTTAAACCTCAGAGGAGATAAAAAATTATGTCCGTAAAAACCTTAAAAATAGATGGCATTGATGTTGCTGCTGAAGAAGGAACATCCGTTCTCAAAGCCGCCGAAGAAGCCGGGGTAAGAATTCCTAAACTCTGTCATTTAGATGGGGTTTCCGATGTCGGAGCTTGTCGGTTATGCCTAGTAGAAATTAAAGGAATTAATCGTTTATTACCAGCCTGTGTAACCGAAGTTGCAGAAGGCATGGAAGTTTGTACAAACACCCCCCAACTGCAAGAATATCGACGCATGACCGTGGAGTTATTATTCGCAGAAGGAAATCATGTTTGCGCCGTTTGTGTTGCCAATGGTAACTGTGAATTACAGGACGTTGCGATTGAAGTTGGCATGGATCATAGCCGTTTTCCCTATCGTTTTCCCCAACGGGAAGTAGACATTTCTCATGGTAAATTCGGCATCGATCATAACCGTTGTATTCTGTGTACTCGGTGTGTAAGAGTTTGTGCCGAAATTGAAGGAGCCCACGTCTGGGATGTCGGCTATNNCCAGCTAAAATTATTAGTGGTTTAAATCAACCTTGGGGGGATGTGGATGCTTGCACATCCTGTGGCAAATGTGTTGATGCTTGTCCCACGGGTGCAATCTTTAAAAAAGGTACCACCACGGCGGAAATGCAACGGGATAGTGAAAAACTAGAATTCTTAGCAGATGCAAGAGGGAAACATCAATGGACAAGATAAAATTTGCTACGGTTTGGTTGGCGGGGTGTTCTGGTTGCCATATGTCGTTTTTAGACTTAGATGAATGGCTATTTGATCTCGCGGAAAAAGTCGATGTTGTCTTTAGTCCGGTGGGTTGTGACTTAAAAGAATATCCTGAAAATGTCGATGTTTGTTTAGTAGAAGGAGCCGTGGCTAACGAAGAAAATTTAGAGTTATTATATCAAGTTAGAAAACGGACTAAACTCTTAATTTCCTTTGGAGATTGTGCGGTAACAGCTAATGTTCCGGCGATGAGAAATATGTTAGGTAGTACGGAACCTGTATTAAAACGCTGTTATTTGGAACTGAGTGATATCGGGGCTCAATTACCGAATGAACCGGGTATTGTGCCGGAACTTTTAGAGCGAGTGCGTCCGATTCATGAATTAGTTGATATTGACATCTTTTTACCCGGATGTCCTCCTTCTGCGGATAGAATTAAATCGGCGATCGCACCTTTATTAGAAGGGAAAATGCCTGTAATGGAAGGACGGGAAATGATCAAATTCGGCTAGTCAATATTAACGTAGGGGCGGGTTCTGCCAGAAATTTTGCAACTCACCAATAACCTTCATAAACCCGCCCATAATGCCGGGTATTGGAAGCGCAACAACAAATTACAGAGGTTAAAAATATGTCTAAAACAGTTATTATTGATCCCGTAACTCGGATTGAAGGTCATGCTAAAATATCCGTCTATTTAGATGATGCGGGAGAAGTAGAAAATGCCCGTTTTCACGTTGTAGAATTTCGCGGTTTTGAAAAATTC
>DMPJ01000479.1:0-1272 GCA_003456035.1 Planktothrix sp. UBA8402 | reverse complement strand
GATAAAATCCTAGCGGTACAAGTCCCTCCAGCCGGGGAAAAACTGCGGCGGATGATGAATTTAGCTCAATTAACTCAATCCCATGCGTTAAGTTTTTTCCACCTCAGTAGTCCTGATTTTCTATTAGGTTGGGATAGTGATCCTGCTAAACGAAATGTTTTTGGTTTAATGGCGGCTGATCCTGATTTAGCCCGGGCAGGAATTCGCTTGCGTCAGTTCGGACAAACGGTAATTGAACTATTAGGAGCCAGAAAAATTCACGCGGCTTGGGCTGTTCCCGGTGGCGTGCGTTCTCCCCTTTCCGATGAAGGGCGAGAATGGATTATTGACCGCTTACCCGAAGCTCGAAAAACCACCGAATTAGCTATTAGTATCTTTAAACGGTTATTAGATACGGAATTAAAAACCGAAATTGATGTTTTTGGCAAATTCCCCTCATTATTTATGGGATTAGTTGCCCCCAATGGCAATTGGGAACACTACGGCGGACACCTAAGATTTATTGATAGTAATGGAGAAATTGTCGCCGATGGTTTAAGCGAAGATAACTATCAAGATTTCCTCGGAGAAGCCGTCGAAAATTGGTCTTATCTCAAATTTCCCTATTACAAACCCCTGGGATATCCCGATGGAATTTATCGCGTTGGGCCCCTAGCAAGATTGAACGTTTGTGATCAAATTGGCACCTCAGATGCTGACCGAGAATTAATTGAATTTCGGCATCGGGCTGGCGGACGGGTAGCCACTTCTTCCTTCTTCTATCATTATGCTCGTTTGGTGGAAATTCTAGCTTGTATTGAAGCCATTGAACAGTTAGTTGATGACCCTGATATTATCTCAAAACGGGTGCGTTCTGAAGCAGGGATTAACTGTTTAGAAGGAGTGGGAGTTAGTGAAGCCCCACGCGGCACTTTATTCCATCATTATCAAGTCGATGAAAACGGATTAATTAAGAAAGTTAACTTAATTATTGCCACGGGACAAAACAATTTAGCCATGAATAAAACCGTGACTCAAATTGCCCAACATTATATTCATGGAAATGATATTCCCGAAGGGATGTTAAACCGAGTTGAAGCCGGAATTCGGGCTTATGATCCGTGTTTAAGTTGTTCGACTCACGCCGTCGGACAAATGCCTTTGCACATCCAATTAATTCAAAAGGATGGAACAATTATTCAGGAGAAATACCGCCATTAAATGAAATAGGCTGTAGGCTGTAGGCTGTAGGGTGAGGAGTATCAATAATCATCTCCCCCTGCTCCCCCTGCT
>DMPJ01000053.1 GCA_003456035.1 Planktothrix sp. UBA8402 | reverse complement strand
AATCAATTAATTTATCAAGATAGCCCCACTAACTTACCCAACCGTTTATCCCTGTTGGAATATTTTCAACAAATGCTAGATAAGTTGTCATTGCTGTCTGTTGCCGATCAAAATTGGCAACAAAATGGAATGATACCAATTATCTATTTAGGGATAGATCGGTTGGGCAGAATTAACGATATTTTAGGTTATGAAGGGGGAGATTCCCTTTTAAAAGCGGTAGCAGAGCGGTCAAGAAAAAGTTTAGCTTCTGAGCATATTATTACCCATATTAATGGCAATCAATTTGCAATTTTATTACAACCAATTCTGGATAAACAACAGATTAAGACCGTAATTGAAAAGTTACAACAGCAGATATCTGATCCCTTTGTGTTAACAAACCGAGAAGTTTTTATCACCGTTAGCGCTGGAATTTCCCTTTATCCCCAAGATGGTCGGGATATTCAACACCTGCTGCGGGAAGCCAAACAAGCCATGAATCAAGTTAAACAACAAGGAGGAAATGATTATAGTTTTTATATTCCCACTTCAGAACATGAACTTTCGGAAAGGATTGATTTAGAAGTTGCCTTGCGGTATGCTTTAGAAAGAGAAGAATTTGAACTTTACTATCAACCGCAAGTAAGTTTGAAAACGGGAAATATTATTGGTGCGGAGGCTTTAATTCGCTGGAAACATCCCCAAAAGGGCATGATTTCCCCAATAAAATTTATTCCTATTGCGGAAGAAACAGGTTTAATTGAACCCATTGGCGAATGGGTTTTATCTCAAGCCTGTCAACACAGTAAAGCCTGGCGATCTCAAGGTTTAGGAAATTTGCGCGTGGCGGTAAATTTATCGGGGCGGCAATTCCAAACACCTAATTTGTGCCAAAAGTTAATGGAGATTTTACTCAGTACGGGCTGTGAACCGGATTATTTAGAATTAGAATTAACCGAAAGTTTATTAATTCGAGATCCTGAATTATCCATCCCACAGTTACAGGCCCTAAAAGCCTTGGGAGTAACCATAGCTATTGATGATTTTGGGACGGGATATTCTTCTCTTAACTATCTGCAAAAATTCCCCTTTGATGTGCTGAAAATAGATCAATCTTTTGTTCGCAATCTCCATACTAATAAAATCAATGCAGCCATCACGCAATCTTTAATTTCAATGGCTCATCTTTTAAATTTAAAAGTGATTGCTGAAGGGGTAGAAACTCAAGAAGAATTAAACATCTTGCAGGGCTTTCAATGTGATGAAATTCAGGGGTATCTATTTAGTCGTCCGCTCAATTTAGAGGATTTTCAAACTTTAGTTAAAAGTGGAAGTCAATTAAATATTTCTCAACCCCATCCATCATAATCCTGAATCAAAATTATCGAGGAAATCGAAATGACCAGAATTTTAGTAATTGAAAATGAAGAATTAATTCGGGAGAGCATTTTAGAACTGTTAGAAATCGAAGAATTTGAAACCCTGTCTGCCGAAAATGGAAAAATCGGTTTACAAGTTGCTCAAAAATCTAATCCTGATTTAATTTTATGTGATGTGGTGATGCCAGAAATGGATGGTCATGGGGTATTAGAGGCCCTACNNAGTATTAGAAGCATTACGAAAAGCACCAGAAACCAAGATGATTCCGTTTATTTTCCTAACTTCTAAAGCCGATAAATTAGACTTAAGAAAGGGCATGGAAATGGGGGCGGATGATTATTTAATTAAACCCTTCACCCCCAAGGAATTGCTGAAAGCGATCGCCACTCAATTAGAAAAAAAAGCCTCGGTTCAAAAAATATCCCAGCAAAAATTAGATGAACTTCGCAGCAATATTACCCATTCTTTGCCCCATGAATTAAGAACGCCTTTGAATGGAATTTTGGCATCAACGGAACTTTTACTCGATGAATTAGATTCTATGGAAACTAATGAAATCCGTGAAATTGTCGAGCAAATTTCCCTATCTGGTAAACGTTTATATCGGTTGACAATGAATTTTCTGCTCTATGCTGAATTAGAACTAATTGCCACCGATCCCAAAAAGATTGCCAGCTTACGTCAGGATAAAACCCGATCCTCGCAAATAGTAATTACTGAACAAGCAATGGCTCAAGTTAAAGCCGAAAAACGAGAGGCAGATTTATTGCTAAATTTGCCAGATGTGGCGATCGCCATGGCAGAAATGAGAGTAGAAAAACTGGTTGAAGAATTAGTTGATAATGCCATGAAATTTTCCGCCATCGGACAACCGATTGAAATTAACGGATTTGTTAAAGACAATCAATTTGTTTTATCAGTTAAAAACTCTGGACGAGAGATCACCCCTCAACAAATAGCTCAAATTGGAGCCCATGTTCAGTTTGAACGCAAATTGTATGAACAACAGGGTTCGGGGTTAGGATTAGCCATTGTCCAAAAACTGATCGAACTTCATCAAGGTCAACTGATCATAGAAAGTCCCAGCAATCAGCAAACTGTTGTAACCGTTTATTTACCTTTGTCTGCTTAACGGTTGACTACAGATATTTTCCTTTGAATAATAACTATAATATTCGGTGATTTATGACAAAAAATAATGAGGAAGCAGAGAGGCAACACCTCCTTGACCCACAGGAACAAATAATTGAACAACGGGTACAACAACGCCTGCGGGAACTCCAACCCACCATAGAAGCCAAATTAGAACAAGCCCATCAACAGTTAATATTTCACGTCGAAAATTCTCCTTTAGGTGTGATTGAGTGGGATGAGCAGTTTCGGGTCAAACGGTGGTCGCCCCAAGCCGAAAAAATCTTCGGTTGGAAGGCAGAAGAACTGATGGCTCGCCATTGGAATCAGTGGGAATTTGTATATCCAGAGGATTTAGAACAGGTAAATGCGATCTCGTCGCGGTTGCTCAATGGTGAGGAAAACCGGAATATCTGTTGCAATCGGAACTACACAAAACAGGGAAATCTAGTATGTTGTGAGTGGTATAATTCTGTTTTAAAAGACAAAAATGGGCAAGTCATTTCTCTTTTATCCTTGGTTCAGGATATCACTATTCGTGAAACAGCCCAACAGGAACTCAAGCGTCGCGCCCGACAACAACAGGTAATTGCCGAATTAGGTCAATATGCCCTCTCACAAACTAACTTAGATCACCTGTTAAAAAAGGTTGTGACCTTGGTGGGACAAACATTAGGGATCAAATATATTGAAATTTGGGAATTACTCCCCAACGAAGGCACATTTTTGTTAACGGCGGGATTAGGTTGGCGTTCTGGTTCCGTGGGGCGAGTTACCCTGAGCAATAGCCGCAACTCCCAACCGGGCTATACATTATTACTGAAAAAACCCGTTATCGTTGAGGATTTGCGAGTCGAAACCCGCTTTAGCGTTAGCGGTTCGGCATTTTTTTCTAATCATCATATTGTTAGTGGGGTAACAGTTTTAATTTCTGGAAAAGAAAAGCCCTTTGGGGTGTTAGGAATTCATTCTCAGGATGAACGAAGCTTTAGCCCCGATGAAATTAATTTTTTACAAGCGGTTGCTAATATTATTGCCTCTGGTGTAGAGCGCCAACAAGCCGAAGCGGAGTTAAAAACCCTAAATCAAGATTTAGAAGTTCGAGTGGCTGACCGGACAACAGAACTAATTTTCATGAATGAAAAACTCCAGCGCCAAGTTGTAGAGTTACAGAAAATAGAGTCTCAATTAGAAAATAAGGCTAATCAACAAGCGATTATTGCTGAATTAGGTCAAAAAGCTCTATCAGAAATGAATTTAGTTTCTCTAATTAATGAAGTGGTGATTCAGATTGCTAACAATTTAAACGTTGAATATTGCAAAGTTTTAGAATATTATTCAGAGGACTGTTTTCTCACCTTAGCAGTTTGGGATGAACCCGTTGAAAATTATATCCTTCTGAGTCATGAACCCCTAGTTTTACCATCCTTGATCAGAAATCCAGTCCCCGGCAATCAGGACGATTTAAAATCTAACTTCTTTTCTCGTAGCTGCAAATATGGGCAGAATTTAGAGCCAACAGAGCTTAATTATGGCAAGTTTAATTTTGTTAATCAAGGAATTTGTATTCCGATTCTGGGACAAAATTATCACCACTTAGGACAGGTGGAAATTTATGGAAAAAAAAATCAACTGTTTAGCGAAAATAATGTAAATTATTTGCAAAGTGTGGCGAATATTCTAGCAACGGCAATTGAAAGAAAACAAACGGAAGCGGCCCTACGGTTTAGTGAAGAACGATTTAAAATTACGCTAAAAAATTCGCCTATTATTGTGTTCAATCAAGATGTAGAGTTACGGTACACTTGGATTTATAATCCGGCGGGAGGATATGAACCAGAAGCAGTTATTGGGAAATTGGATTTTGATATTTTCCCCCGGGAAAATGCGATTCAACTCACCCAATTTAAACAACAGGTTTTGAACACAAAAGTTGGTTTGCGAAAAGAGGTGACTACTAATTTGGGGGAAGATTTTCAATGCTATGATTTAACCATTGATCCTTTATGGGATTTAGAAGGAAATATTATCGGAATTACGGGCGCGGCATTAGAGATTACGGATCGGAAAAAAGCTGAATTAGAATTACAAGAAAGTCAACGGTTTATTCAACGAATTACTGACGCCATTCCTAATATTTTATATATTTATGATTTAATTGAAAGTCGCAATATTTATGTAAATCAAGAAATCATTAAAATTTTAGGATATACGCCAGAACAAACTTTAGAAAAAGGTTCAAATTTACTCTATGAATTGATTCATCCAGAGGATTATATTAACTTAGCAAAACATTATCAGAAATTTGCAACGGCAAATGAGGATGAAATTTTTGAGTTTGAATACCGGATCAAAGATATTCAGGGAAATTGGCATTGGTTAGTCAGTCGAGATACGATTTTTGCTCGAACTTCTGAGGGTAAACCAAAACAAATTTTAGGAGCCGCAACGGATATTACAGAACGAAAAAAGGTAGAAGAACAATTACGGCTGAGTGAACGAGCGATCGCCTATAGTAGTAATGGTATTGTGATTACCGATGCTCGACAACCGGATAATCCCATTGTTTTTGTCAACCCGGCTTTTGAAAAAGTGACTGGATATTCTGCGGAAGAAGCCCTGGGGAAAAATAGCCGTTTTCTTCAAGGTAAGGATCATAATCAGCCCGAGTTAAAACAAATTAAAACCGCATTAGAACAGAAAAAAAATTGTAATGTTGTATTAAAAAATTACCGGAAAGATGGATCTTTATTTTGGAATGAATTAAATATTTCTCCGATTTATGATCAGGGGGGAAATCTCACCCATTATGTAGGAATTCAGAATGATATTACTGAAAATAAATTAGCCGAGGAACGTTTAGCTCAACAGGTGATTCGAGAACAATTAATTGCCACCATTACCCAACGAATTAGAGAATCTTTGGATCTGAAATCTATTTTATCAACAATGGTGACGGAAGTTAAACAATTTTTGAAAGCCGACCGGGTATTAGTATATCGAATTTACAATGATCACACAGGTTGTGTTATTTCTGAAGCCGTTAGTCCTGAGTGGTGTTCCCTTTTAGAAAAAACTTTTTCTGAAGAAATCTTTCCCTCAGAATGTCATGGCGAGTATATTCAAGGCAAAATTTCCTCAAGTAATAATATTAACAATGATCACATTTTACCCTGTTTAGTTGAATTTTTAACTCAATTTCAAGTGCAAGCTAAACTAGCGGTTCCTATTATTGAAAATGAGACATTATGGGGTTTATTAATTGCCCATCAATGCAGTCAACCTCGACAATGGGAAGAATTGGAAATTTCCCTACTAGAACAAATTACCAGTCAACTCGCCATTGCGATTCAACAATCTGAACTTTATGAACAATTACAAATAGAATTAAAAGAAAAATCTCTAGCTCAACAATTTTTATTAGTCAGTCAAGAACGATTAAAATATTTGCTATTTTCTAGCCCAGG
>DMPJ01000366.1 GCA_003456035.1 Planktothrix sp. UBA8402 | reverse complement strand
GGGACGAAGGAAAATCCGACCGCCAATTCCCCCCGTAGTGATGGCTTTGTGGACGTTGGGACTGTTTCCGATCTGAATACTAAAGGGCAACTTCTAGCGGAAACAACGGCGTTGGGGAAGGTGTTGGTAATTCAAGATCCTACCAATAGTAATCAGGTAAGGGCAGTCAATCCCATTTGCTCTCATGCAGGTTGTGCCGTGACCTGGGAGAAAGACCAAAACGTCTTTGTTTGTCCCTGTCATGACTCCAAATTTGCCGGGGATGGTAAAGTGCTACAGGGCCCGGCTGATCAACCTCTACCCACCTATCTTACCAAGGTGGAAAAGGATTCGATTTTAGTAAAAATTAATTGAAATAATCATTTAATATAAGCCAGACCCCCCTGTAGAGACGTTGCATGNNTTTAGCATCTATGAATGGTAATACCGGAAATATTTTTGGTGTGGTGGCTAATATTACCGATGTTAATGTTATTAAAAATAGTATTTCTATCATTAATATTAGTGATTACCTGTTAGGAATTGGATAAAGAGTTCTCAAACCACCTCAAATTGTAGGGTGCGTAATNNGCACGCACCAACTCCATTGTTAAGTCCGAAATTTTTTGCCCGTAGAAATCCATCCGATAAATAGCTATTTGGGACTCCCGTTATCATCTGTGATTTAACTGTGAGAGAACTTCACTGAGTGATTTTTGATCTTTTTCATAATCACTATCAATAGTTAGGCAATTTCAGGTACAATCAATCAGGATGTCTGAGGTTGACTATGAATTGGATGCGCTACATTGCTGTTGCTTTAATTAATGCTTTGGGTGTAGTTGTTGGAATTATCCTAGTTCCCGCCCCTTCAACTTTAGCCCAATCTTCACCAACGGATCTCAATTTAGAGTATCGGATTAATGACTCCGGCGTGCAACTGCAAGGATTTGAAGCAGGCACTCCAAACAATTATAACACAGAAACCACAGAAGTTACACCTAAATCCTTAGCCGAATTATATCAATTACAGGATTTGATCAAAGCTGAATTGAAGAAAGTTTCTAGTCCTCCTGATATTAATAGTAATTTAGAAGTTTGGCAATATCAACTACAACTGAAACAATATGAAACTTTAGTTAAAGTAAATCGCCAGGTTGAAGCTCAAATTAAATTTGAAGAAAAAACCCTGGAAACTTGGAATCAGGTGATTAAAATAGCCACTCAAGCAGCAAATTTTGGTAAACAATCTGAAACTAATACAATAGAAGATTGGGAAACCGCACAACAATTATGGATTCAAGCTATTGATACCTTGCGGAAAATTCCTAGAGAGTCTTTTTTGAGTTCTAAAGCTATTGATAAAACCGTAGAATATCAAGGCTATTTAGCGATCGCTACCTATCAACGCGCCTTAACCCAACAATCCCAACAACAACAACCAGAAAAACCTCAAACAATTTCCCCTGTTTCCGTTGCAAATCCTCAATTTCCAGGGTTTAAACTTTATGGAGATACAAACCGAGATGGTATTGTGGATGAACAAGATCAACAACGCCCGGAACAATGGTCTTTATCCCTAGGGCCGTTAATATTATTTAATAATGATGATGATGATGTTAATGGATTACCCGATTGGCGAGATAAAATAGTTAATGGGGTTGAAGATGAAAAGGATTTGGCTTTAGTTCGTTTTCAAGTTGATCCAGAGTACAATGGTTCAGAATTATTGCTCACCGTTGACGAAGCAGCACAACCCTATATTAATATTTTCCAGAAAACTTCAACGGGATGGAAAGCTATTGATTTATCGGGTACAACGCCTTTAGAATTTGGTTCAGATATTGTTTTAGGAGTAGAAGCAAAACAATTTGCTAATGGTAATTGGTCGGGTTTAGTTAATTTAAAAGCCATCGCGCGTAAACAAGGAATTGTGACGGCAACGGATAGTATTTCTATGGGGGTTGCTCCTTGGATTATGTCTGATAATACTAAATCTGTTGCTGAAGTTCATATTAGCGATCGCGGTGATAATCAAACTATTATTCAAGAGGTAAAAACAATTGTGGAAAAAACTGGAGCAAAGGTTAAAGTCACACCTGGAGCGACTTTATGGATGCAAGGAACTCAAGAAATCGGCTATGTTCAGTTTCCTAAACCCGAAGGTTTAGAGCAATATCCGGTGGTTTTAAAAGGCAATCGAGGTGCGGAAAGTGATGATTATGCTCAATCTTTAATGAATCAAAATTTTGGCTGGTTTGAAGTTGGCAAACCTCGTCAATTAGATGCTTTTAATCAATGGGCAGATTGGTATAATAATTTGGCTGTAACTCCCGCTTTACCTGATTATCCATTAGGAAGAATTTATTATGGTACAGCCGATAATGTTAGTTTAAATCCCGAAGTTGTTGAGTTTTTAAAAGCCCAAAAAGTTCAAGGTGATCCCGTTGCTATTGATACTTCTTGGTTAATGTTGCGTCATGTTGATGAAATTATTAATTTTATTCCTAGTGCTTCCGGTGAACCTTTAATGTTAATTGCCAGTCCAGAAGAAGGAGTTAAACTATTAAAAGAACTGGAAAAACAAGGTTATGAAGGAGCGGCAATTAATCGCGGATTAAGCACTCAAACCACCGTCAGAGCTACCTTAAATAATCAATTATTAATCCAACATAATCTGAATTTACAAAAACAGAAAATCGAACCCCTAATTAATCAACTCAAAACCGAATTTAATCTCAGAAATGACCAAATCATTAGAATTCCGGCTTTATTTAGTTATAGTGGGTATGCTTGGTGGCCGAATTTAATTAATTCGGTTTATGTGAATGGGGAATTATTAGTATCTAATCCAAAAGGAGCCTTAATTGATGGCCGAGACTACACCCAAGAAGACTTTAAACGTCGGGTTGCGGTTGCCGGAATTAATGTTAATTTCTTAGATGATGACTACTATCAAGAATTACAGGGCAATATTTACAGCGCTACTAACACGACCCATACAGGAAATGAACAACCATTCTGGCAAGATTTACCCTAAAAGGTTTAAATGCCTAATAGCTTAAATACCAGGTTCGTTATACTAGCGAGCGAGGACGCTCGCACTGCTTTACCTCATACAAGCACACACTGCTATAAATATTACCCATTCGTAATTCGTAATTCGTAATTCGTAATTCGTAATTCGTAATTCGTAATTCGTAATTCGTAATTCGTAGAACATTCAATGAGGATATAAC
>DMPJ01000224.1 GCA_003456035.1 Planktothrix sp. UBA8402 | reverse complement strand
ATCCGCGAAATCCCTCTAAATCCGTGATCAAAATCCCTGTTGAGAAACTAACTCAATACAAAGTTGATTCACCGCTTCTGCATCCACTTGTTTCGGTAAGGTGGAATTTTCCGCAGCTTCATCTAGTTTTTGATACAAATTTTTTGCCATTTCCATCACCTGATCATAAGTATATTTCCCCTTTTTAATATCTAATAATTCCTCTGTATCTCCGGTTTCTCGACGGTCTACAATTAAGGATTGAGTTTCTAAAATCTCAATTCCTGTTTTTAATAACCGAATTGCTTGCATCGCAAATTTGCAATCATATCCCACCTTTGCTTCCATTTCGGCTCGTTCAGGATTGCGATTTTTCTGCCAATCTTGATAATTTTTGTACTCTCGACAAGCTCGTTGATACTGTTGACTTTTTTGCAATAATTGAATAAAATCATTAGAAGAATTTGCTAACTTTTGTGTCATTTCTAAAGATTCTTCGGGTAAGGGATATTGTTTTAAAATCCCCTTAAAATCAATATCAGCCGTTAATAGGTGATACAGTTCTTTGGCGGGTTCTAAAAATTCAATGCGATCGCGCACTAACCCATACAAATACTCTAAAAAACCATTCATTTGACTAACAGTTAATGGCGGCGTATCCACTAACCCAAATTCTCCCGCAGTCGGTTGATGAGTCGGTGGATTCAATAACCAACGGCGGTGGGATTCTAACTTTTTAATTTGAGCATAGCCATAGCCAGAATAGGTCTGTTTAACCTTTTTAGATAAAAACATCTGGCGATGTTGTCTTAACTTTTCCCCTACTTCTGTAATATTAATATAGTTTTTAAACCATAATAATTCTAAAATATTGGGGTTATTATCAACTAATAATTTCAGAAACTTTTTTAATTCATATAAACAGGTATCCTGTGATAAAAAGGGAAACTTTTCTGTAGGTTCTGTGTCCCAACCTCGATCTTTTTGTTCAATTAAATCAAATCCTAAATAATAGGGTTCCGTCGCAATAAATACCCCGCGATAATCATAATCAGAAGTGGCTGTTTCCAGTCCATAACCCCGGGAACCTGTTAAGGCGAGTAAAATTGTCCGGTTTTCAATTTCTAAACGGTTCATAGTAGGTTTTTAATAGAGAATCAAGTCAGTTGAGAAGCAACAAGTTAAATCACACACATTAGGGAGCGGGGACGCTCGCACTACAGATTTAAAAATAGCTAATATTGTTAATTATAATACAATTATAGGGGTTTAGTCTCCAAACCCTATTCAAGATCACAAACCTTAAGATAAATATTACAATCTATTTAGGATTGCTATAGTTTATGGTTAATCCCATTATTTTTGCCCAACCCGTATTTACAGGTCTTGTTTTTTGTGATAATATAATCACAGTATCCTCAATGGAGGTCAATAACTGCCATGCTTCAGACTACAACCAAAACCTATAGCTTTGAGGACTATCTCAACTATCGAGATCCTACGGATCTAAAATATGAATTGTTCAATGGAGAATTGATTGCTATGCCACCAGCTAGTGGTTTACACGATGATTATCGTTATAAATGCGATCGCTTTCCCAACTTTCCCCGAATTAAAGTTAACTGTTGCACAAATTTTTAAGGTTTAATTTTTTCTGGTTATGGAAATTGGAGTCCTGAAGGACTCACTACGAATGATAATATTTCATTAATATTTCTCCGGCTTCGTTTAGGTCTTTTCCAAAGGTTAAAAAGCCATCTTCATGTCCAGCCATAACTAATATTTTCTGTTGACTTAAATTTTCTTGATCAAATAATCTCAACATTTCTTTTGCCATTTGGGGGGTTCCGTAGGGAACATCATTGCCAGTGGTTGGTACTTGATATAATAGATGCTGCCAAAGTTGCGGGTGATGAACATGAATAATGGCGTTAATATTGGGTTCATAACTATAAATTGCCGCGTGGGTTAAGGATTCAGAGGAGGCTTGAATTGGCCCACAACAGGTAAGGTGATTCTGTTCAATATCAAAATCTGTGACAACTGTATAATGTTGGGAATCTAATTGAGCTAGATGTCCGGTTTGAGTCCCAGAAATAATAAATTGTAAACTATTAGGAATACGGATACTGATATTTCCAAATCCAATCCCATTTTCATAGACACCAATCAGTCCTAATTCATGAATGTGATCCCGCCATTTGATTAAGGATTCTATCCCTTCAACAGCAACCCTTTCCCCTGGAATCCATTCACAGGAATACTTGACTACGCCTTCATCAATCATTTTGAACCTCTGTGTTTGAAACCGTAACTTGCTTTAGTATTTTACAAACAATTGTTGCAATCAGGTCAGACTAAACTGAGTGGTTTTAAGGAAAAACGGAAAAATATGTAATCCTATGATGAAATTTCCGATCAGAGCGACTCTTTACTAAATCTTTACATTAATTCATATAAAATTTACAAAAACGGCTAGTATTTTTACAGGGTTTTGTTGTATAATTAGAGAGTTCAAAGTAACTTTCTTCTACTTAATATAACTGCCGAGTAGTAGCGCATGATTTCTCGATTAGCTACACTAATGGGTCAGCGACGGATTAGAGCTAAGTCTATAAGTCAAAGAAACGGGTGGCAGAATCGAGAAAATCCAAGAGAAACAAAAGTTAACTACTCGATAATTTTAGACTAAAGCTGTGGCCAATAGCGAAGTTGAGTGTTATGGTATAACGTTAACTAAGCTTTGGCAAAATCAATCCCATCTCACGATTTATTAGGACAGGACAGAAAAACGCTATGGATAACGAAATTAATATCCTCAATGTTCCTATTCATAACATTACCAAAATCGAGCTCTTGCAGCGACTCGGTTCCGAAGGTGGTACTGTTGTTACTCCCAATGTTGATCACTTGATGAAGTTGCAAAAAGATCCAGAATTCTATGGTATCTATCAGACTTCAACCTACAGGGTTTGTGATAGTAAAATCCTGATTTATGCTTCTAAATTTTTAGGTCAGCCCATACAGGAAAAAATTTCATNNAGATGAAAAAATAACCATCTTTTTGATGGGAGCAGCGGTCGGAGTGGCTAAACGCGCCCAGGAAAAAATTAATGCCAAAGTCGGTAGAGAAATGATTATTGAGTCTTATTCTCCACCCTTTGACTTTGAGAAAGATGAGCTAGAATGCCAAAGAATTGTAACTCGAATTAACGAATCCGGTGCGACAGTATTAGCAATTGGTGTGGGTGCTCCTAAACAGGAANNCAAATACCGAAATCAACTCAAAAATGTCAAAGTTTTCTTAGCCATTGGTGCAACTATTGACTTTGAAGCGGGAGAGAAAAAACGCTCTCCCCAATGGATGAGTGATATAGGGATCGAATGGTTACACCGCTTGTTTTCAGACCCCGGACGGATGTGGAAGCGGTATTTGGTTGATGATCTTCCTTTCTTTTGGTTATTGCTATTGCAAAAATTCAAGCTGTATACCCCTCCCTTTTCCACCAGAGAAGAATTTGTGAATTGGGAATCTCCCCGTTTAGGACAAATACTAAATAAAGCTGGCTTAATGTCTATTGAACAAGTGGATCAGGTTTTAGAATTGCAAAGGCAAAAACCCGAAAAACGATTTGGTGAATTCGTTGTTGAGTTGGGATGGTTGGAACAAGAAACCATTGACTTTTTTGCGGACTGCTTAACCGAATTAGGTCTTTCAAAACATCGGCATCCTTTGGGTTACTATCTGTACAAAGCTAAATTGTTAGATGAAGACCAAATTGACTTAATCCTAGAAGAACAAAAGGAATTAAATATGCGATTTGGAGAAATTGCGGTGATGAAAGGCTGGGTAAAACAGCAAACCCTTGATACCGTTTTGGATTACTTAAGTGAAGAATTCAAGGATAGTTTTGTTGCCTAAAAATCAAAGTTTATGTTTTGTCATCAGGACTCGTAAAGATGTTTTAATATTCATCTGATCGAGTCTTATTTATATTGATAAAGGGTATCCCGTTGTTGATAGGAACGTCCCAAGGAGGCGATCGCATTTTTTAAGGTTTCCGGCTCCATAAAAGTGCCGCCCTTCGCACCCGCCATCGTGGTAATATGTTCTTCCATTAACGTGCCACCAATATCATTACATCCCCATCGCAAGGCTTCTGTAGCCCCTTCTAAACCTAATTTTACCCAACTGGGTTGATGGTTAGATATCCAATTCCCTAGAAAAATTCGAGCAACTGCTGTTAATAATAAAGTATCAGCTAAAATAGGTTGATCCCGTCCCACTCGTCGCCGCAAGGAAGCCGGAGCCATTTCTCCGACAAAAGGTAAGAGAATAAATTCTGTAATTCTAGCGGGATAATTATATTTAATCGCTTTTTGTTGTAGCGATCGCAAATGTTGTAAATGCTGGATTTGCTGTTGATTTGTTTCAATATGACCCGATAACATAGTGCTAGTGGTGGGAACACCCAGACGATGGGCTGTTTCCACAATTTCCAACCAAGTAGCGGTATTAATTTTTTCGGGACAGATGATATTTCGCACCGAATCTGCTAGAATTTCCGCAGCAGTTCCCGGCATTGATCCCACTCCGCTATCCCTTAACGCCATAATTACATCTGCATAACTGAGATGATCTTCTCTGGCGATAAATTGTACTTCTTGAGGTGAAAATCCATGAAAATGTAGATGAGGAAATTGTATTTTAATTGCTTGCACTAAATTTAGATAATAGGGTAAAGATTTACCTTGAATTTTCGCTTCTAGGTTTAACCCTCCCTGCATACAAATTTCCGTCGCCCCCCTTTTAACTGCATCGGTTGTCTTTTCTAAAATTTGCTCAATGTCTAACCAAAAAGCACCTTTATCTCCTGCATCTCTACGAAAAGCACAAAAACTACAATGCTGTTCACAGATATTGGTAAAATTGATATTGCGATTAATAATATAGGTAACAGTTTCTCCCGCTTGTTGCGATCGCAAACTATCACTGACCACCCGAATATCTTCCAGAATAGCTGAATCTTTTTGCTCTAGCAAAACCACTCCCTCCTCTGGGGATAAATCATCACCCGCTACAGCACGGTTAAGAATGGTATCAACAGTTAAATTTAGGATCATTTTGATCAATATTAAATAGAGGTGATCTTAATCGCTGCTGGGACGGAAAAAACCAGGAAAATCAATCAATCTTTTGTATTTTCCGCCTGCGCCTATTTTTCGTATCATATCGCTGTTTATTCTTAAATATTGCCATGAACAATTCCTTATTTTTTCAAAAACGGTTATTTTTATTAAAACCCTTGGGTATTTTAACTGCTGGAGCTAGAGTCTGGCAAGTTTCCCTCGGTTTAGGAATCAGTTGGTTTTTGCTAAATACACCCCCTTTAAATTTTCTCTTGGGACAATCAACAATAATTCTAGCACAAACCACACCACAACCTGACGTTAATTCTTTATTTAAAACTGGAATTGAACAATTTCGTCAAGGGTTATTTACCGAAGCTTTAACGACATTTAAAACAGTTTTAGAGAAACAACAAAAACCTGCTGAAATTGCCCAAACTCTAACTTATATTGGGGAGGTTTATAGCAATTTAGGGAATGATTCAGAAGCCTTAAAAGTTTTACAACAAGCCCTCAATTCCTATCGACAATTAAATCAACAAGCGGAGAATAAAAACCCAGAATATCAAACCGGAATTAGTCGCAGTTTAAATTTAATTGGATTTGCCTATCGCAATCAGAATCAAGTCTCAGAAGCCTTGAAATTACATCAAGAAGCTTTGCAAATTGCTAAGTCTATTAATGATCGGGCTAATATTGCTGAATCTTTGCATAATTTAGCTTCTGATTATAGCACATTAAAGCAATATGATCAAGCCCTAAAATTATATCAAGAAGCTCGAAAAGTTAGGGAAGAAGTCGGAGATAAACGGGATCTCAGTCGCACCTTAAATAATTTAGGAGCCTTATATTTAATTCAAGGAGATAGCCAAAAAGCCTTAGAAATTTATCAACAAGCCTTAGCCCTGCGTCGCCAAATTGGAGACCAAGCCGGAGTCGGACGATTATTGAGTAATATGGCGCTATTATATCGTCAGTTAGGGGATGATTCCCAGGCTTTATTTTATTTAAAACAAGCTTCAGAATTAATGACTCGAATTGAGGATAATTCAAGTGCGGCTAAAATATATAATTTAATCGGAGAAATTCAGGGAAAATTAAAACAAACAGATCAGGCTTTAACCGCCTATCAAACAGCAATTAAACTAGCAAAATTAGCCAATGATCAAACCAATTTAAGCACAGCTTTGAATAATTTAGCAACTCTTTATTATGCTCAAGGGGAATATTCTCAAGCCCTAGAAACCTGGAAAGAAGCCTTAGTTATTCTGGAAAAAACTGGAGGCCAAAAAGCTATTCAAGAAACTCAACGCAGTATCGACGAAGTAGAGAAAAAACAAGGGAGTGGGGTGTAGGGGAGCAGGGGAGCAGGGGA
>DMPJ01000074.1:394-8336 GCA_003456035.1 Planktothrix sp. UBA8402 | reverse complement strand
AGTTAGGGGTAAAATTTGTTCAGACAAGAGACTATTCATAAATTAAACTATGTAACTTGATAATCTTACCTTAGCTTAACTGATTTTTATCATTTTGTGTCATTTTTAATGATTGGAGATCGCTCTTGGGAGTTGGGGTGCGATCTTCGCAGCTTACCGTNNCTTACCGTAGGTATCGCTCTTTGGAATTTAGGGGAGTTGAGATGCGATCGCTATTAAGGATTTTGAAGCATTTTAAGTATATGTTTAGCTAAATTCTGATTAATTTCTCGATGTCTAGCAAACAGAAGGAATATTATTGCTACTAAATTCGTGATACAAGTCTAATAAATTTTGTTTTAATTCTTCTAAAGAAATTCCTTGAGTCCAATAATCAGGATATTCTTCTAAGTAACCAAGAAACATATCCTCATCTTGCCAATAAATGTATTTTTGCTTATCCATTGCTTTAATGTTAATTTTGATAGCTATGCCGAATATTATATCAACAAAATAATGAAATTAAGAACTTTTGCGATCGCTCTTTTGGGTGTAGGGTAGTTGATGGTGCGTGTTGATGTGCGATGCCGACAAGCGGTGGCTACGCTATCACCCTCCGTCGAACTCACGTTAATTTTATCCTATAAATCAGGGTCAGAAACCCGGTTTCTTGATAAAAAAATCAGGTGAGTTACAAATTGCGTAAACCCACCTTAAAATCAATATTAAATTAGAGATTAACTTCTCATTTCAATGCTTCTGCACCACCAACCACTTCCAGAAGTTCCTGGGTAATGGAGGCTTGACGAGCTTTGTTGTAGGATAAGGTCAGGGATTTAATTAAATCTCCAGCATTCTCACTAGCATTACTCATCGCCGTCATCCGGGCAGCTAACTCACTAGCAATAGATTCTTGCCAAGCGCGTAACAATTGGTTGGTTAAAAACAAAGGTAATAACGCATCCAAAATTTGGGCGGGATCTTGTTCAAAAATCATATCTCTTGGTAAATCCGTGAGAGTATTTTTGACTTTCTCCCGTGTGACCTCAAATTGACCATTTTTAGTAGTCAAACGGAAGATTTCATCATCTTGAGGTTCCAACCCTTGAGGAGTAAGAGGTAACAGGGTTTGAATTACCGGACGAGAAGCAATTAACGAAACAAATTTCGTATAAATTAACTCAATCCGATCCAATTCCCCTGATAAAAATAAATCCAGAAGATTGTCCGCAGAATCCCTTACTTTTTCTAAGGCGGGATTTTTTTCAGGGTTTTCTACCGTTGCGCGGATAGGAGTATCCCGTCTTTGGAAATATTGAATCGCTTTGCGTCCTACTAACAAATAGGTGCATTCAATCCCTTCGGCTTCTAACTCTTTAGCACGAGTTTCAGCCCGTTTAATCACACTGCTATTATAGGTGCCGCACAAGCCCCGATTACCAGCAATTACCAGTAATCCGACTTTTTTAACTTCCCGTTGTTTGAGCAGAGGTAAATCTGCTTCTTCAAATTTTAAACGGGATTGTAAACCATAAAGAATTCCGGCTAATCTATCAGCAAAAGGGCGAGAAGCCAAGACTTGTTCCTGGGCACGACGCACTTTTGCCGAAGCAACTAGACGCATCGCTTCTGTGATTTTTTTGGTGTTTTTAACCGAATCAATGCGATCGCGGATTGATTTTAAATTTGACATAGTTTTGTCAGTTATCAGTCAAAGAGTTTACAGTCAAAAAGTCAACAGTAATCAGAAAAAATTACGAATTACGAATTACAAATTACGATAATTAATTCTTAATTCTTAATTCTTAATTCTTAATTCGTAATTCTTACCATTACTGATAACTGATTAAGCTGAGACTAAAAATGTTTGTTTGAACTCGTTGATCCCTTCTTTGAGCAGACCTTCAGCTTCATCATCAAGGACTTTTTTGCCTTGAACGATTTCGACATATTTGGGTTTGCTATTTTTCAGATATTCCCGCAGTCCGAGGGCAAAGGAAACAATTTTTTCAACGGGAACTTCATCGAGATAACCGTTAATTCCGGCGTAAATTACCGCCACCTGTTCAAACAATTGCAGGGGAGAATTTTGGGATTGTTTTAACAGTTCTTGCAGACGTTTGCCCCGTTCTAATTGGTTACGGGTAGCTTGGTCTAAATCGGAGGCAAACTGAGAGAAGGCTGCTAACTCAGCATACTGAGCTAACTCCAATTTCACTTTTCCTGCCACTTTCTTCATGGCTTTGGTTTGAGCCGCCGAACCCACCCGGGACACGGAAATCCCAGCGTTCACGGCTGGACGTAAACCGGAGTTAAATAAGTCAGAGGAGAGGAAAATCTGACCATCGGTAATCGAAATCACGTTAGTCGGAATGTAGGCCGAAACGTCACCCGCTTGGGTTTCGATGATTGGTAAGGCTGTCATACTGCCACTACCGAGTTCTTCGTTCAGTTTCGCAGCCCGCTCTAATAAACGAGAGTGGAGATAGAACACATCCCCAGGATAGGCTTCGCGTCCGGGAGGACGACGGAGTAACAGGGACATTTGACGGTAGGCTTGGGCCTGTTTAGACAAGTCATCATAGATGACCAGGGTGTGTTTGCCCTTGTACATGAAATATTCGGCAATGGTAGCTCCAGTATAGGGAGCCAGGTATTGCAGAGTCGCGGATTCACTGGCACTAGCAGCCACAACGACGGTATACTCCATCGCGCCTTTTTCTTCTAGGGTTGCCACCACTTGAGAAACCGTAGAGGCTTTTTGACCAATGGCAACGTAGACGCAGATCACGTCTTCGCCTTTTTGGTTAATGATGGTGTCAATGGCGATGGAGGTTTTTCCGGTTTGACGGTCACCAATAATTAATTCCCGTTGACCCCGACCGATGGGGATCATGGAGTCAATGGCGGTAATTCCCGTTTGCATGGGTTCGCACACGGAACGACGGTCGATAATCCCAGGGGCTGGGGATTCTAATAAGCGAGTTTCAGTGGTTTTGGGATCGCCTTTACCATCAATGGGACGGGCTAAGGCATCAACAACCCGGCCTAACATGGCGTCGCCAACGGGGATTTGAGCAATTCTTCCGGTGGCGGTGACGGCGGAACCCTCTTGGATTTCCCGACCTTCACCCATTAACACCGCACCGACGTTATCTTCTTCTAGGTTGAGAGCAATACCGATGGTACCGTCGGCAAATTCTAACAGTTCACCGGACATGGCTTTATCTAAGCCATAAATGCGGGCAATACCGTCACCGACTTGCAGAACAGTTCCGACGTTGGTTTCTTTAACGTCTTGGTCGTACTGTTCAATTTGCTGCTGAATAATGCTACTAATTTCGTCAGGTCTGATCGCTACCATTTTTCTTGTCAGTAGTTAAAGGTTATAAGTTAAAAAAAGATCCCCGACATGATCATGACGGGTCACAACAATTATTGGGCTAATTTCATCCCAATACGGCGTAGTTGTCCGCGCAAACTGGCATCTACCACGCGAGATCCGACTTTAATAATCACACCGCCCAACAGATCCGGATCGACTGTGGTGGCAATTTCCACTTGTCGAGCATTGGTCATGGCTTTGACTTTCTCTGAAAGAGTAGTCAATTGTGCCTCTGATAACGGATGGGCGGAAGTGACTTCTGCCAAAACTGTTTGATTCAGTTTCCGCAGTAACACTAAATACTGTTTAGCAATTTCCTCTAGGAATAAAATCCGTCCTCGATCCACTAACAGCATCAAGAAATTCCGCAATGCGGGATTAACTTCATCGGCCGTGATCCTTTGCAGAATGGCTTTTTTATCCTGGGGTTTGACCACAGGACTTCCTAAAAAGGTTTTTAATTCTGCGGAATTGTCCAGTAATTCTAGTAATGAGCGAATCTCATTACCGAATTCTTCGGTTAAATTTCTTGATTGAGCCACGGACATTAACGCCGAGGCGTAAGGCTCAATAATTTGTCCGGCGATCGCACTCATATTCAACCTCCCAGCAGAGCTAGACTCTGATCAATTAACCGTTCCTGAATATTGTCATTCAGATGCTGTTTGAGTTGAGATTCTGCCCGTTCAATGGCTTGAGTGGCTATCTGAGAACGCAGTTGAGAGATCACCCGTTCCCGATCTGAATCTAACTCAGCGCTGGCAGTTGCTTTCATGCGTTCCACATCTTCGGCGGCTTTGGCTAGAATTGAATCTCTAACCGTTTTTGCCCGTTCTTCGGCTTCGGCTAAAATCCGTTGCGCGTCGGTTTGGGCTGCGGTTAATTTCTGTTGTTGTTCTGCTAGAGACGCTTGCGCTTGTTGTTGACGCTGTTCAGCTTCTTTAATGGCTTCTTCAATGGCGGAGCGTCTTTCATTTAGGATTTTTCCTAAAAAGCCGCGCCCAAAGTAAACCAGCACACCAATCAGAATGGCTAGGTTAATCAGGTTGGTCTCAAAAATATTGGTATTGAGACCAACCCCACGGGAGCCAGCTTCTGTGGCTAGTAATAAAACAGTCTCCATGATGTTCTTCTCATAAATGCAAGGCTTAAGTTTTAACCTCCGATATCGGGTGTTAGAATCTAGCCTGGGCTGTCTTCAATCGGAATTTTCTCGCAATTTAACAAGCTGATCACAAGTTGGTTCTCAGCTTTAGCGCAGCCAAGATTATCTAACTAACTCAGCCCCTAATAATTTTTCTAAAATTTGGCGACTGAGCGGTTCAACTTGTTGTTCTAAAGCTTGCAGGGCTTGTTGTTTTTCCTGCTCAATTTCTTGAGCCGCTATTTCTCTCAATTTTTGCGCTTCTTGTAAGGCTTCACCTACTTTTCCAGAGGCAATTTTCTGAGCTTCTGCCTGAGCTTTTACAATGGTCGCTTGAGCTTTTTTACGAGTTTCTGCTAACTCTAATTCATACTGCCGGGCTAATTGTTCAGCTTTAGCCAGACGTTCTTTGGCTTTGACTTCGTTCTCGCGGATATAATCTGCGCGTTCATCAATCGCCTTTCCTAACGGTTTATAAAAAACCCGGTTCAAAATCACTGCCAGAACTAAGAACTGTACCGCCATTAGCGGCAGGGTTGCATCCAGATCAAAAAGTCCTCCTTCTTTGGCAGCTTCTTCAACCGCAAATAGAATTGTCCCGTGCATTATTGTCCCTTGAATAGTTTCATCAAGATGGATTTTAGACTTAGATTTCAGATTGTCTGAAACCTAAAACCTAAAATCCATGTTTTGGATTACTGTTTAGGCGAAGGGGTTGGCAAACAGTAATACCAGAGAAACGACTAAACCATAAATGGTCAGCGCTTCCATGAAGGCTAAACTTAACAGTAAAGTCCCACGAATTTTACCTTCTGCTTCGGGTTGACGGGCAATCCCTTCCACTGCTTGACCAGCAGCAATCCCTTGACCAATTCCAGGGCCAATCGCGCCTAAACCAATAGCTAAAGCAGCAGCAACAACAGAAGCAGCAGCAACCAGTGGATTCATGATAATTTTCTTCCTTCTAAATACAAAAGAGTTAACAAACAATTCAGTTAGACAAAGTGAAATCAATCCCGATCAGCATTGATAAAACTAGGAGGTTTGAAGAAAATATTTTTCTTCTTTGTCCCGTTATAAATGCCAAATTCGTTAGATGGATTGGAGTTCCCAAAACTTTATTTTACCAATAAAGGGGATTAAGTTTAACCCAATAGCACATTTTAGAAAAATCAATCTCTAAGAAAAGAAATTTTAAAGTCTTTCTTTGTTTCTTTTCCTAGTCGTGATGTTCTGTTCCATGTCCTTCTAGGGCTTCACCAATATAGTTCGCCGCCAGGGTCGCAAAAATTAGGGCCTGAATGGCACTCAAGAATAAACCCAAAACCATTAGAGGCAGAGGAATAAACAGGGGCACTAGGAATACCAACACGGCGACCACCAGTTCATCGGCCAAAATGTTACCAAACAAACGGAAACTCAGCGATAGGGGTTTGGTAAAATCTTCAATCACCCGAAATATAGCGAGAAACGCCATCGGTTGGGCGTAATCAGCAAAATAACCCACTAGGCCTTTTTTGCTAATTCCGGCGTAGAAATACGCTAAAGAAGTTAACAGCGCTAACGCCACTGTAGTATTGATATCGCTGGTGGGGGCTGCTAATTCACCTGAAGGCAGTTCGATCACCTTCCAAGGAATTAAAGCACCTGACCAGTTAGAGGCAAAGATGAATAAGAACAGTGTTCCAATGAAGGGAACCCAAGAACGATATTCTTTTTCCCCGATTTGATCTTTAGCCAGGTTGCGAATGAATTCTAGGACGTACTCCATAAAATTCTGCATCCCACTGGGAATTCGCTGCACGTTGTTGGTGGCCAACACTGAGACGGTAATCAGCAAACCGATGACAAACCACGAAGTCAGAAAAATCTGACCATGAAGTTTTACACCGCCGACTTCCCAATAAAGGTGCTGGCCAACTTCTAAACTAGCGAGAGGGAGAGGATTGAAGGTGTTTAAGACAGTCAGCATTTCCATGTCCGTAGGCTTCCTCTACAGATTGAGGACTGGAGGATTCCAAAAACCGCGTTACTTATTTAGGCTCAGGGNNTACAACATGAGAGCTACTTTGTAGGTAAGAAATCCTAAAAAAATCGGTAGAATCTTTAGCTGATGTAATTGAGTGGCTACAATGATTACACCCGCGAGGATCAGTATCCGATTTTGGCTGAGTTTTTCTTTTCCCCTACCTAGTTTTTCTACATCTTTGCCGAGCATTCGCAAGTAGACTATGCCTACTGTCGCCCCAACTAAATAGTTCAGGGCGACATCCAGAGGATAGAAACAGCAAACTGCCACAAAAATTACCCCCGTAGCTGTGATCGTCATCAATAACAACTGGCGTTGCAATTGATCATACTCCAGCATGGAGGGGTCAGGTTCTACAGCAAGCTTAGACCCGGATTTTACTGTTTCCTCTGCGTTTGTCATAGCTACTTGGACAGGTTCACCGATTTTTGGTTCAGTCATAACTGTTTGATCCGCTAATCAAAGCGGCAGTTCTAACTTTCCCCAAGTTCACGCACACAGCGTATAACACGCTCTGTAAGCCACAATGAATCATATCATGTTCTGTTCCCAGAACTTAAAANNAGTAAGCCCTTCAGGGCTTTCTTACTTTCTTAACCATCAACCAACAACAAGCTTAATTCTGCAATGCGGCTAGAATACTTTGTTTAAGTGTGGTAACGACATCCTCAATGGCGATTTCTTGAGCATTGTGGGTGGCCCGTTCTACCAGTTCCACTTTACCCGATTTAATCGAACGTCCGGTGACAATCCGATAGGGGATACCAATTAGATCGGCGTCTTTGAATTTTACCCCGGCCCGTTCATTCCGATCATCGAGTAACGTTTCAATTCCGGCTTGCTTCAATTCCGTATACAATTTTTCAGCAATTTCCATCTGTTGACCATCAGTAATATTAGGAATGGCAATAATTACTTGATAAGGTGCGATCGCCACTGGCCAAATTATCCCATCTTTATCATAGGATTGTTCCACGGCCGATTGCGCTAATCGAGATACTCCCACACCATAACATCCCATCACTAACGGTAATTCTTCCCCCTGTTCATTGCTAAAAGTTGCTCCCATCGCTTGAGAATATTTAATCCCCAATTGGAAAATATGACCGACTTCAATTCCTCTAGCACTATTTAAAATTTGGCTAGAATCATGAACAGCGCGATCGCCTTTTTGAGCTTTTCTAATATCAACTATTATTTGAGGTAACGTAAATTCTTTACCCCAATTTGCTCCAACAACGTGATATCCTGATTCATCGGCGCCAGTAACAAAATTCTTTAATTCAACGGCGGTTTGATCTACTATTCGTACAAATTTGGAATAGACCCCCCCCGTCGCGGTATTAGTAAGATAGACCCCCCCCGGCCCCCCCTTGGTAAGGGGGGGTGTTGTACTTTCATTCCC
>DMPJ01000074.1:0-312 GCA_003456035.1 Planktothrix sp. UBA8402 | reverse complement strand
CCCGGTATTAGTAGCGGGAGGTGTTGTACTTTCATTCCCCACCTTGGTAAGGGGGGGCGTAGGGGGGGTAATATAACTATCTTCTAAACCTGGGGAAATATAGCCTAAAGGTAAAGGTTTTGTTGCCCATTTTTCTTGAGCTTCTTGATCAGGAACCGTTAAAGATAATATAGTTTTTGCGCCAAATTCAGGAGCTAATTTTGTTAATTCATTTTGTAATTTAACTTCATTAACTTCCTGATCTCCCCGAATACTAATTAAAACTAAAACCGTTGTTCCATTATCATAAACAACTTGATATAGAACATTTTT
>DMPJ01000049.1:217-6166 GCA_003456035.1 Planktothrix sp. UBA8402 | reverse complement strand
TGTACTTTAATTATTCCCTCATGATCTTGTATAATTAATCAATGTTCAACCAATTGAACATTTCTGTCACCGACAACTGCATATCTTTAACACTTTCTAAAACAGGTAAAATTTCTTGATCTGATTTTATGTCTGGAAATTGATCAGGTTGAAATATCATTACCGATTCNNCAATCTTTTTGATAACTTTATTAGGAGATTGTTCGGGAGAGAGAATTTCAATAACCCAATCAGGATTAATTTCAAAGCGATTCACAATTCTACCTTGTTCGGTTTTAGGGATACGCTTCCAAGTGAAAACAGCAATATCGGGTACTAGAGAACTTCCCCCAAAAGTACACCTTAATTCTGTAAAAGCTAAGGCTACTTTATTCGATTTTCCTACTTGATTAATCCTTGCCGATAAATAGGTTTGAATAATACTATGTTCTCCCTGGGGCATGGGTTTTTGTTCTATTTTGACCTTAATATATTCACTATAAGGTTTGGTTTCAGGAAATACCAAAAAATCCTCTAAAGTGATTTTTGTTTTAATTTGATTAACCGCAACCACTTTTGACCTCCTAACAACGTTTGGTTAATCCCCCAAACCCCTGCCCCCCGTGTACGGGCGGTTTGGGGGAGGTGCATAGACCTGTTCAATAATCAAATAGATTCTAACATCCATCATGGTAAGCTGGGGGAGCCTATTGCTGTTGATCAGAGATCGCCCATCATCCCAGATAAGCTAGGGGAGACTTGAGAACAGTTGGGGCGTTTATGAGGATGCGATCGTGAATTCTACACCAGGAGAATCTATAGAAAATGCTTTATAAGATTCCATTGCTGCTCTCACCACAACCTGAAGGGGGATTTACGGTGACATCCCCATTGTTGCCAGAACTTCTGACCGAGGGTGACACCGTTGAGGAAGCTCTGGCCAATGTTCAGGATGCTCTAGCTGCTGTGGTTGAGATTTATCAGGATTTAGGACGAGCTTTGCCTCTAAATCTCTGCGTTGCTGATGCTAACCATTCCCTGTGGCTAGAAACTCTAGTGGTCAGTCCATGAAGTATCGCGAAGTGGCTCGAAAACTCAAAGCATTGAATTGTCAAGAATTGCCTCGGCGTGCGGGTGGCTCTCACCGAAAATGGTTTAATCCCAATACACAGCAATCTTCGGTGCTACACCGATTGGGGAAGTCGTGACCTCAAAGTAGGAACACTACGGTCTGCACTACGACAATTGGGGATTGATTGGGATGTTTTCAACAAAGCCTAATCCCTGGTGGTAGAAAGGAATAAAGCCGGGTAATTAAAAGGCGATTGAAATCGCGGCTACACAAACGATGTCCGCCNNGTCCGGATGGTGCGCGGACAAAGATGGTATTTGGGGATGAAAAGAAAAATCCGACCGGTAAAATCTTCAACCCGCGTCGGCGGGTTTTGTTTGTGTAGATGCGGTTTCAACCGCCTTTATTTAAAGTTTTGTTTCTTTGTTGATAACTTTCAGGGTCTTTAGATTCGGTTTCACAGAATAAAGTTCGGTTATCCGTACTTGACAAATATTATTTTATGTTTGTTGTCGGTGCGTGCGCTGCGCTTACGCACCCTACGATCCAACCGCAGTAATTAAAAGGCAATTGAAATTACGGCTACACAAACGACGTCCGGATGGTGCGCGGACAAAGATGGTATTTGGGGATGAAAAGAAAAATCCCGACGGTGAAATCTTCAACCCGCGTCGGCGGGTTTTGTTTGTGTAGATGCGGTTTCAACCGCCTTTGTTTAAAGCTTTGTTTCTTTGTTGATAACTTAATTTATGTTACCCTAGTCTTAAAGATCGGGTTTTATGGGGTTTCAATGATGACAACTTCCCTCAAATATTCACTTTTTGATGTTACTTATCCTGATAGTGATGGCTTGCCAATGGCTGAGAGTGATGCAACTAGAGATTACTTGATTTATGGTGTCGAAGCCTTAGACAGTTATTTTCAAGAAAATGCCAATGTTTATGTTTCTGGAAATTTATTTATCTATTACGAACAGGGCAACCCTAAAGCAGTCGTAGCTCCCGATGTGTTTGTGGTGTTTGCTGTTGAGAAAAAAAAGCGACCTTCCTACAAGACATGGGAGGAAAAGGGCAAAATTCCTGACTTTGTGCTGGAAATTACTTCAAAAAGTACGAAGAGTGAAGATCGCGGTACGAAAAGAGGTTTATATGCTTATTTGGGAGTGCAAGAATATTTTCAATATGATCCAACTGCTGATTATTTGAAGCCATCTTTGCAAGGATTTCGTTTAATTGAAGGCAATTATTTACCAATTCCAGAGCAAATTCATGGCGATCGCCTCTGGGTTTATTCTGAAATACTGGGCTTGGAGTTATGGTTAGAGGCAAATGGTGAGATGCGTTTTTATGCACCCAAGTCAGGAGCTAAATTACTTAGCCCCAGGGAGATGGAACAAGCCAAGTATCAAGCTGAACAAGCCCAACATCAGGCTGAACAAAGGGCGGCTAAGTTGGCGGCTAAGTTGCGTGAGCTAGGGATTGATCCAGATTTGATTTAAGGAAATTCTTGAAGAGTGTTATCAAGACGGACGAGAAATTGCCTCAAGGCGATCACAACTTCCCCTGGTGCACTTTTCGTTGAAAAGTTTCAACCGCCTTTGTTTAAATCTTTGGATTAAGATAGAGATGGTTGAAATCCCTATTCAAGCAATGAGATTAGCCTATCAGCAAAACAGAAAATATGATTCAACATAATCTTTACGAGAATGATTTTTATACTTGGTCTTGTCAACAGGCTCAATTACTGCGGGAAAAAAAATTTGATCAAGTGGATTGGAGCAATATTATTGAGGAGATTGAAGACTTGGGACGCAGTGAATATCGAGCGTTTGTATCTGCAATTGAACAGCTAACCTTGCATTTGTTGAAATGGCAATATCAGAAAGAACGTCGCTCCCCAAGTTGGCGACATTCTATTGACAAGCAAAGAATTCAAATAGAACGTATCCTTGAGGATAATCCTGGATTGCAAACTCGAATCCAAGAAGCCGTTAGTAAGGGGTATAAGTATGGACGCAAAGGAGCGAGTAAAGAGACTTTTCTGGACGAGAAGGTTTTTCCTCAAGGTTGCCCTTATACTTGGGAAGAGTTGGTAGATGAGGATTTTTTTCCCGAAGGACATCAAGTATGAAATTAACTACTCCCTTTGAGACGTCTAAGTTAGATCAAATTATTCGCGATCGCTATGAACAAAATGAGAGAGAACGTCAAAATTTGTTGCAAAAAGTTGTGGAATGGCTAGATGAACATGGATTGCAGTATGGTATTCAAACAGCCTATATTTTTGGCTCGCTAACACAACCCCAAAGATTTCATCAAAACTCTGATATTGATATCGCTGTTGAGCAAATTAATCCCGATGATTTTTTTGCTGTAATTGGCTTTATTTCTGAGACTATGGGGCGTGATGTGGATGTAATTGAACTTCACAAATGTCACTTTGGCGATCGCATTAGACAAACAGGTATTCTATGGACAGCAATAAACTCATCCTTTTAAAAGTTGACTTAGAGGGTCAGATGAATGATATAGAAAGAATTCATCAAAAACTACTAGATAGGGTTGCGAAGTTGGCAGTAGATGATGACGTAATCTTAGAAAGTATTGCCTATCAAATTCATAACCTATACTGTGCCAGTGAGGACTTACTGAAAATAGTGGCTAGTTGCTTTGAAAATAATATTAGTAACTCTAGCCAATGGCATAGTTTATTACTCCAGAGAATGACTATGGAAATTCCTGATATCCGTCCGGCATTTTTATCTGATAATACCCATGCTATTTTGAATAACTTGCGGGGCTTTCGTCACTTTTTTCGCCATGCTTATGGTACAACCATTGAGTATGAACAACTTAAAATCAATTTGGATAAAGCATTAAAATTAAAAGAAAATCTTGAGACTGACATTCATCAATTTTTACTAAGGTTAGACAATGAAAACCATTGAGATTCAGGTTATTATTACTTAATAATAGATTGTAATAGGGGTTTATTTCTCGATTTGAGAGATTTGTTCGGCTGTTGAATTGAGTTCTGGGAAAGTGGGCGATCGCATTCTCGCCCTACAATTGTACTTTAATTATTCCCTCATGAGCTTGACAAATATTATTTTATGTTTGTTGATCGGTGCGTGCGCTTCGCTTACACACCCTACGATTCAACCGCCTTTGTTTAAAGCTTTGTTTCTACCTGATACAATAGACAATCAAGTCAATAGACCTCAAACAACCCCTTCCATGAAACTGAACTTTCCCGACCTCTGCCAACACCACAACATCACCCCACGCGGCATTATCTTGATTGGTGCTTACGATGGCAAAACCCTCAAGCACCTCAACCTCCCCAATACGGTTAAAACCCTCCTTATTGACGCCAACCCTAACGCCGTTGAGCGACTGCAACGGAATTTTGCCGATAGTCCCAATATTCAAGTGGTTCAGGCTGCTATTGCCAACCACAACGAAACTGTTACCCTGCACCTAACTTCTATGGAGTCTAGCAGTTCTATTTTGCCACCGAAACAGTACAGCGAAATTTACCCCAATATTAAAGAAATTCAACAACTGACCCTTTCCTCGCGCACTCTGGATACTCTCCTTGAAGAATTGAACCTATCTGCTAGTGATTTTAATATTCTGATTCTCGATATCCAAGGCGCTGAACTTTTGGCTTTAGAAGGTGCTAACCAACTCCTCAATACCCTAGATGCTATTTACACAACTGTTCATTATCAAGAACTATTTGAAGGCGGTGCATTAGCGGAAGAAGTTAATCAGTTTCTCTCCGACTATCAATTTGACATTGTTGCCGAGGATACTCCCTACCATCCCGCTTGGGGAGAAGCATTTTATGTGCGTCAAACTGTTAGGACTGAGGATGGAATTCATCCGGTTAAACCCCTATCCCCAATTGCCAAGCAACTTCAAGAAACCAAACAGGAGTTAGAAATTTTACAGTCCCAATACCAAGAGGTTTTGGTAATATTGGAACAATCTCAAGTTCAACTGGATGAAGGTACAGAAATTTTAGTTAAGTTAGAATCTCAACGGGATCAAATATTAGCAGAATTAGAACAATCTCAAACTGAACTTAAACAATCTCAATCTCAACAACAACAAAATGCAGAAAATTTAACTGAGTTAGAATCTCAACGGGATCAAATATTAGCAGAATTAGAACAATCTCAAACTGAACTCCAACAATCTCAATCTCAACAACAACNNCAACAACAATTACAAAACCAACTCCAACAAACCCAAAAAGAATCTGATCAGTCTCGTTCAGAACTGCATGAAGTTCGAGAAGAATTAGAATTAACTCAATTTCAACTAGATGAAGTGCAGGTCGAGTTAGAACAATATGTTTCCCAGTTTCATCAACAAAAAGAAGAAATTATCAAACTAAAAACAGAACTGGAACAAGCGAAAACTCAATTAACTCAAGTTCAATACCAACCCGAAATCACTGTCAGCAAAAAATCTAAATCGGATAATGCAGTTCTAGTTAAATTGTTAGCAAAAGTTCTAGCAGAAACTATTGAAGATTAGTGGAACTTAAACAAAAATATTGAGAATCACCATCTTTTACTGATTCACCATTTCAATAATTTTTAGTAAACTAATTTTAGTTTCGGCGGTGGTTTCTCCTAATAAACCCGCAATTTCTTGAGCAACTTTCATTTGATTATCTACAACTTCATTAACTTTTTTAACGGTTTCNNTTTCCGCTTTAATTATATCCGTTTCTTTTTTACGTCCCATCTCAACGGTAATATCGGTCATAATGCAACCAATAATATTTTCTTCTTTAATCGGAAAAACAAACTCTCGAATATATAAATCATATTCAGGATATTCGGTTTCCCGTCCCCGAATCACTTCATTTCTATCCCAAACTTC
>DMPJ01000049.1:0-193 GCA_003456035.1 Planktothrix sp. UBA8402 | reverse complement strand
AGCGGGATTAACGAGTTTAATAATTAAGTCAGAATTTACTGCTATTAAACCATTGGGATCATATTCCCATAAAAGTTGCCAAAGGTGATTTTGAGTTGTTTCTAACATAGTTGTTATATTAATTATGATTTTGAATTGCGGGAAGAATTTCTTTTAAAAATTTGTCTTCAATGTTTTGAGGACTAATATTAAT
>DMPJ01000048.1:5383-6432 GCA_003456035.1 Planktothrix sp. UBA8402 | reverse complement strand
TACCCAATCAGTGAACATCGACCAGGCTGCATCCGAAATAGATTTAGCAATCTTGTGGTTTTTAACCATGTTTAACACTTTCAAATCTTCGTAAGCAATCACATCGCTAGATGTTACTAACGCCCTTGCAGTTTTTACCGCAAATTCTCGACGTTGCCTACTAACTTTTAAGTGTTTCCGAGCCATTTTATTGATGGCTTTTTTTCGGTTTGTAGAACCTTTTTGTCTTTTGGATACTCGGCGTTGTAATCTTTTGAGAGATTTCTCTGACTTTCTTAGGAATCTAGGATTTTCGACATGGTTGCCTTCTGAATCTGTATAGAAAAACTCTAATCCCAAATCAATACCTACTGTTTTACCCGTTGGTGATTGGGTTTCCGAGCGTTCTACATCAATCAGAAATTGGCAGTAAAAACCATCGGCTCTTTTGACAACCCGAACTCTTTTAATTTGTTCGGGCTGATAAAAGTTTAAGTCACGATTCCCTAGTAACTTGAATGTTCCGGCTTTGAATCCATCGGTAAAAGTTATACGTTTTCTATCTTCAGAAAGTTTCCATCCGGTTTGCTTGTATTCGACTGAGCGACCCCGTTTTTTAAACTTTGGATAGCCTTTTTTTCCTGGTTTGCCTTCTTTGCAGTTGGCATAAAACCGAGAAATTCAGTTCCAAGCTCGGTCAGCAGATGATTGTCTGGCTTGGGAATTTAATCTCCTAGCCCAATCATATTCCTTGGCGAGTGTTGCACAAAGATTCGGTTGATCATTTTTACTAACTCCACGATTATCCATCCAGTACCTCAAGGCTTTATTACGAACAAAATTGGCAGTACGAATTGCTGCTTCTAGCAACTTGTACTGCCAATCTTTTGCCCTTAATTTTGCCTCTAATACTAGCATGGTTACAACCTTCAAGTTGATAATTGTAATCTGATCCTATTTGATCAGATTTTAGAAAACGAAGTTCTAAAAAATCTGACATTGCGGCTAAAGCCACATCCACTCATCCCGACACCTGAAGGAGCGATGCTCTCGTGGCGAAAAAGCTGTAA
>DMPJ01000048.1:0-5328 GCA_003456035.1 Planktothrix sp. UBA8402 | reverse complement strand
ACAGCAGGATTAACGCGATTGTGATTGAAGGAGAACAGGAAGCCTACGATAATTACATCAAGCTGGGTGAAATGTTGCCAGAGCAGCAAGAGGAGTTAGCGAGTTTAGCTAAAATGGAATTGCGCCATAAAAAGGGATTTCAGTCCTGTGGTCGGAATTTAGCCGTCACACCGGATTTGGAATTTGCCCAGGAATTCTTTTCCTCCTTACACGAAAATTTTAAGACCGCCGCCGCCGAAGGTAAACTGGTCACCTGCTTGCTAATTCAATCTTTAATTATTGAATGCTTTGCGATCGCAGCTTACAACATTTACATTCCCGTTGCCGATGATTTTGCTCGCCAAATTACCGAAGGGGTGGTTAAAGACGAGTATCTGCACCTCAATTTTGGGGAAGAATGGCTAAAAGCGAACTTTGAAGCCTCCAAAACCGAACTCGAAGCGGCTAACCGCCAAAACCTGCCGATTATTTGGAGAATGCTGAACAAAGTAGCCGGTGATGCTCACATTCTGGGAATGGAAAAGGAAGCATTAGTCGAGGATTTTATGATTGCTTATGGGGAAGCTCTAAGCAATATCGGGTTTTCGACCCGCGATATTATGCGGATGTCCGCCTACGGTCTAATCGCCGCCTAAAATACCCTTTGGATTTTAGATCAAATCGAGTAGAGATGTTCCATGGAATGTCTCTACTCTGCGGCTTCGAGAGTTAAAATCTAAAATCCATCTTAAAATCTATAGTTGAATCATGTTTGGTTTAATCGGTCATCTTACCAGCCTAGAACACGCCCAAGCCGTTGCCAGAGATTTAGGATATCCTGAATATGCTGACCAAGGGTTAGATTTTTGGTGCAGCGCCCCGCCTCAAATCGTTGATGATGGTAAAGTCACGAGTATTACAGGCCAAACTATTGAAGGCAAATATGTGGAGTCATGTTTTTTGCCAGAAATGTTAGCCAGTCGTCGAATCAAAGCAGCAACTCGCAAAATCATTAATGCGATGGCTCATGCTCAAAAAAATGGCATTAATATCACAGCTTTAGGGGGATTTTCCTCGATTATTTTTGAAAATTTTAACTTAGAACAAATTCAACAAGTTCGGAATATTAAGTTAGAATTTGAACGATTTACAACTGGAAATACCCACACAGCTTATATTATCTGTCGTCAGGTAGAAAATGGAGCAGCTAGGTTAGGGATTGATTTAGCTCAGGCTACCGTTGCTATTTGTGGAGCCACAGGGGATATTGGCAGTGCGGTTTGTCGTTGGTTAAACAGCCACACAGAGGCCGGAGAATTGTTATTAATTGCCCGGGATCAAGAACGCCTAAATGCTTTACAGGAGGAATTAGGACGGGGCAAAATCATGGGATTAGAAGAAGCTTTACCTCAAGCGGATATTATCGTTTGGGTGGCTAGTATGCCCAAAGGGGTAGAAATTAATCCTGATACATTGAAAAAACCCTGTTTGCTAATTGACGGTGGTTATCCTAAGAATTTAGCCACAAAAATTCAACATCCTGAAATTTACGTCTTAGACGGGGGAATTGTGGAACACTCCCTTGATATTGACTGGAAAATTATGAAAATCGTTAATATGAAGTTACCCGGTCGTCAACTATTTGCCTGTTTTGCGGAATCAATGTTACTAGAATTTGAGAAAATTTACACTAATTTTTCTTGGGGTAGAAACCAAATTACAATTGAAAAAATGGAACTTATTGGCAGAGTTTCTGTTAAACACGGCTTTAAACCTTTAGCTTTGTCATTGTAATTCGTTGTTGCGATGCGGCGCTCTATATTGGGGCGCTTGGCAGCGACAACGAGCTTTTTTATATATGCAACTAATTATGATCATACTATTGATCATGCTACTCAATACTTAACCAAGTAAACATTTCTTTGACTGACAATTGTAGATCTTTAAGATCATCTAAAACAGGTAAAATTTCTGCATCTATTTTAACTTCTGGAAATAAATTAGGTTGAAATATCATTACCGATTCATCTTCGGGATCAATTAACCATCCTAATTGTGTTCCTTGATTAAGACAAAATATGATTTTTCTGATCACTTTATTCGCCGATTGTTCAGGAGATAGAATCTCAATCACCCAATCAGGATAAACTTCAAAACGATTCGCTATTTTTCCTTGTTCAGTTTTAGGAATCCGATCCCAAGTAAAAACACTGATATCTGGGACAAGAGAACGACCTCCAAAAGTAAACCGCAACTCAGGAAAAGCATGGGCTAATTTTTTAGGTAATCCCACTTGGTTAATCGCTGTAACTAAACGACCTTGTAAAACACTATGTTGTCCTTGGGGCATGGGTTTTTGTTCTATTTTTCCGTTAATATATTCACTATAGGGTTTCGTTTCAGGATATTCTAAAAACTCCTCTAGGGTGATTTGAGGTCTAACTTGAGTAATAGCAATCATGTTTGATCTCCTAAAAAAATGGATACCTTACGTTTCATGGATGAAGATGGTTGCTTCAATAGCGTCTTCTGGTAGCCCCGGTGCGAATATCTGCCAAACGATCTTCAAAAATTAGTTGAATAGCCATTTTTAAGCTTTCTTTGGCTTCCTCTATAGTTTCCCTCTGACCATTGGCTCCAGGTATTTCTGGACAAATAGCCCAGTATCCTCCTTCCTTTGCTGTTTCAATGATAGCCGTTAACTCTGCTTTCATGAATATCTCCTTAGATACTGATTATATCTAGTCGAACAGTTGATGAATGTTCTCTCTATTGTAGATTAAAATAAATAAATCAGGGGGTTCTCTGTCTAAGTTTGGGCGGGGATTGTTTCTTGATCTATAAGTGTGTCCGGGTCTTAAATATATAGAAGTATTCAAGGCAATTAGGGTATTAACTGTAGATGCTACTTTTTTAACAAAGAACAGACTTTCTATAGCTATTCTTTGTTCCCGATTAAGTTTATATAGCAAGTCTAAATAGATTTTATAAAACCATGATCAAGATTATTAATCTTAAAAAATACCGAGATTTCTGTGTAGGGGCGAGGCGCGTCTCACCCCCAGGATGAATTTGATTTCTAATCCGATTATTAGTCTTTTATTTTCTCAGACCAAACACGAGTTGGTAAACCCCAAACATAGATAAACCCTTCCGCCGCTTTGTGATCAAAAACGTCTTCGGAGCCATAGGTTGCTAAGTCCAAACTATAGAGGGAATTGGTAGATTTCCGGCCAACAATTGTGGCATTTCCCTTAAATAATTTGATTCGGACAACACCCGAAACCCGTTCTTGAGTTTGTTGGATAAAGGCATCCAAAGCTGCTTTTAACGGACTATACCAGAGGCCATTATAAACCAACTGACTATAGGTTTCTTCAATGCCTCGTTTATAACGAGTTACATCGGCGGTTAAGGTTAAACTTTCTAAATCTCGGTGAGCATTAATTAACACAATCATCGCCGGAGATTCATAAATTTCCCTTGATTTAATCCCGACTAAACGGTTTTCAATCATGTCTAGGCGTCCGACCCCATGATTTCCGGCAATTTCATTTAATTTGCCAATTAACTGAACACCGTCCATCGCCTCACCATTCAAACTCACCGGAACTCCGTTCTCAAACCCAATTTCAATATATTCAGGTTCGTTAGGAGTCTCAGAAATCGGTTTAGTCATCGCATAGACTTCTTCCAGAGGTTCCGTCCAAGGATCTTCTAATGGCCCGGCTTCAATCGCAATTCCTAACAAATTTCTATCTAAACTATAGGGAGAGGATTTTTTCACCGGGGAAGCAATACTAAATTTTTCCCCGTAAGCAATGGTTTCTTCCCGACTCATCCCCCATTCCCGGGCGGGGGCCAGAATTTTCAATTTCGGGTTTAACGCCCCAATGGAGACGTCAAACCGCACTTGGTCGTTACCTTTTCCGGTACAACCGTGAGCAATAGCATCCGCCCCGTATTTTTCGGCCACTTCCACTAGGGTTTTGGCAATTAACGGACGGGCTAAGGCCGTGGCGAGGGGATAGCGGTTTTCATACAAAGCATTGGCTTGAATGGCCGGAAACGCATAGTCTTTGACAAATCTATCCTGGACATTAATCACCAGGGACTCGACGGCGCCAGAGTCCAAGGCTTTTTGTTGAACAGGCCCTAATTCATCCCCTTGTCCCAGGTCTACGGCCAGGGTAATGACTTCTTTGACACCAAACTCATTTTTCAAGTAGGGGATACAAACGGAGGTATCCACCCCACCGGAGTAGGCAAGCACAACTTTGTCAGCGCGACCCATGATTAATTTTCTCTCCTCAAGTAACCAAATGTTTCATTATCTCGCCTTTGATGCCCTTTTGATGTCAGGAATTCTATATATTTGAGTGGGGGCCACTTTGAGGGGGAGGGGACTGGATTTTTTTCGGGTAAGTAGTTGATAATAATAGTGATTTAAGTTTCAGGTTAGAAAAACTGTGTTTTTAAGTATTGTTATTCCCACCTATAATCGTTTAGCGATTTTACAAAAGTGTTTACAAGCGTTAGAACAGCAACAATATGATCATACTATTACTAACTATGAGGTAGTTTTAGTTGATGATGGTTCAACGGATGGAACCTTAAATTGGTTAGAGGAAAATAAGTTAGATTTTCCCCATGTTTGGCTATTTTGTCAATCCCATCAAGGGCCTGCTGCGGCTAGAAATTTAGGGATAGAAAAAGCTCTGGGAGAGACTATTATTTTTATTGATAGTGATTTAGTAGTGACAGAAACGTTTTTACAATCCCATGCTGATAGTTTAGTTGAGGGATACAAAACTTCAGCTAAAGTTTTTACCTATGGTCGGGTGATTAATACTTGTAATTTTGAAGATCCAACTTCTGAACNNGGCTTATTTTGCTACGGGAAATGTAGCGATCGCTCGTCATTGGTTAATTGAAGCGGGATTATTTGATGATCAATTTCAACAATATGGCTGGGAAGATTTAGAATTAGGAGTTAGGTTAAATAAATTAGGTTTGAAGTTAATTAAATGTCCCGATGCTGTTGGTTATCATTGGCATCCGGCGTTTAGTTTGGAACAATTACCGAAATTAATAGATCGAGAAATTCAACGGGGGAGAATGGGGGTTTTATTTTATCAAAAACATCCCTCTTTTGAAGTTAAAATGATGATTCAGATGACAATATTACACAAAATATTATGGGGGTTATTGTCTTTGGGAGGACGTTTAAATGAAAAAACAATGGCAGGGTTTTTACAATATTTAATTAATCAAGGAAAATCACAATTAGCGTTAGAAATTGCTAGAATATTTCTGAATTGGTATAATGTTAAAGCGGTTTATTCGGCT
>DMPJ01000159.1 GCA_003456035.1 Planktothrix sp. UBA8402 | reverse complement strand
TTGGTTTTGGACAATTCAACAACCTCAATATGCGGCTTTGGGTATTTTAGTTATGACCTGGGGGGATGGTTTGGCGGCGGTTATTGGTCAACGATGGGGTCAACACAAATATCAAGTTTTTGGTAATAGTAAAAGCTGGGAAGGTTCGTTAACAATGCTGTTTGTTAGTTTGATTGTTTGCAGTTTTATTTTATTAGCAACGCAAGGAAATAATCAAATAACTTGGAGTATTTCAATAGTTGTAGCGGTTGTTGCTACTGGATTAGAAACTTTTTCAAAGTATGGAATTGATAATCTAACTGTTCCTTTAATTAGTGCGTCACTGGCTTTTTTTATGAATCAAATTCTTTAGGTATAGTAGGGAATTACGAATTACGAATTACGAATTACGAATGGGGAACAATAACAATAAATCCCCCATAGGAGTTATGGAGGATTTAAGTAGATTTTGAAACACATAATAATATTTGATCACAATTATCCTCAGTGTTTCCAACGGGGATCTTTGTTAGGATTACCTTCAAAGGGTTGTGTACCTACCGATGGGTAGATATCATCACTGACAATAAACATCCGCCCGGCGGCTTCAGTTAAATAGGTCATCATTTCTTTAAGAGAACGTAAAATATTCATAATTCCTAACCTCAACTGTATTATCTAGGCTTCTATACTGATCATTTTATCGGAAAAAATTAGAAAGTGTGCAGATTTGCAACATTTATTTGCACTTTTGTATTTACTAAAGTTATGCTATCGGTTGAAATTGTCAGAAATACTTAATTTACCCGGTTCGGGGTTGGGTGAGAAGACCAAACCCCTACAAACCCAATCAAGGTTTAAGACTGTAATCCTTTTAAGACCTTATCGGTAAAAGCATTAATTGATTTACCGACATTTTTTTTCAATTTCCAGGCTTTAAAAGCCACTTCATAATCCTCTCCTTCTAGTTGATAGGTTTTCCAACCTTTGAGGGTTAAAAATAATCCCCAAGTTAAAAACACAAAAGCTGCAAATCCTATCCCATGCCAAATCACTAGGTTAATTAAAATCAAGAAAGAGTTGACAATACCAAATTGAACTAGATTTTGTTTAAAGCGATTTTGGCGATAGGTATTAAAGACTAATTTTTCATTTGCTTCTTGTTTTTGTAACTTCCATTGCTGTTCAGCAAGTTCTAAATCCAGGGCAGAAATTCCTAAATCCGTGGCAATGTCTAACAAATCTTGACGAGTCATTTCCTCGTTATCTTGTTTACGACAAATTGCAATATGGAGAATTTCTTGTATATCTTCCTGTAAATAGGTCGGGGTGATGGGAGTTTCTGAGTGAGTCATAACTTTTTCTGATCAAGCTAAAATGCANNAGTTGGTCATAGATTTTTCCGATCAAGATAAAATACAAATAGGACAAGGTTTACAGGTAATCTGCAACCCTAATAATAGGAAATCTTAATCTAGCCTAACCTATCCGATCAGGGTATAGGGGGAGTTCTAGGGGCGAGATTTAAGATAAAGTTAAAAAAAGTCGGTAATCAATACCGTTACCAGGAGAATCGTTCATGAATCTGGTTGTACTCCAGAATGGATTAGATAATATTTCTTTTGCCATTTTGTTTATCACCCTGTTGTTGTATTGGGTGGGGGCGGCGTTTCCTAATATTCCCTATTTGTCGGTGTTGGGAACTGCGGGAATGGCGATCGCCAATCTCTCCATTGCAGCATTATTAGGGGCGAGATGGATTGAAGCGGGCTACTTCCCGATTAGTAATCTCTATGAATCCTTGTTTTTCCTAACTTGGGGTTTAACAGCAATTCATCTGATTGCTGAACAAATGAGTCGGAGTCGCTTAGTTGGAGTGGTCACCTCTCCGGTAGCGATGGGAATTGCGGCGTTTGCAACTCTGAAGTTACCGCCCCAAATGCGAATCGCTGAACCCCTTGTCCCGGCGTTGAAGTCGAATTGGTTGATGATGCACGTCAGCGTCATGATGTTGAGTTATGCAACGTTAATGGTGGGATCTCTGTTAGCGATCGCCTTTTTAATTCTGACCCGGGGACAGGAAATCGAATTGAGTGGAAGTTCTTTAGGAACTCGAATTTCCCGAAATCATCATAAACCCGTTACCAATGGGATCAATTATGCTCCAGAAATCGTTACGGAGTCCCACCCCAAAGGGTTCACGACCAATGGTAACGGCACAACGGCTGTGTTAGAGTTCGTCAAAACCGACAACCTGGAATCAGTTACCCGGCTTTCCCCACAGCGATTAACTTTAGTGGAAACTATTGACAATATCAGTTATCGGATTATTGGATTAGGATTTCCGCTTTTAACCATCGGGATTATTGCCGGGGGTGTCTGGGCGAATGAAGCTTGGGGTTCCTATTGGAGTTGGGATCCAAAAGAAACCTGGTCGTTAATTACTTGGTTAGTGTTTGCCGCCTATTTACACGCCAGAATTACTCGCGGTTGGCAAGGTCGAAAACCTGCTATTTTAGCCACCACCGGATTTGTGGTGGTCTGGGTATGCTATTTAGGAGTTAATCTATTAGGAAAAGGTTTGCATTCCTACGGTTGGTTTTTCTAAATTAGTTAATCCTTANNTCCTTAGTACAAAATACAATTTTCAGGACATAAACATGAGCGATTCCACCTATATTCTCGGTGATGATGATGTGATTAATACCAGTGAAAGTGCATTGATGTTTCAATGTACTTTTAAGGCTAGTGAATTCCTGTCTATTATGGAATCCAAGTTAGAGGAAGAAAATTTATTTAAGCAAGGAATCCCGTCTCAATTATTGCGTCCTGGTAAATCTTGGCAAACCGGAAAGTTTCGGATTTGTTTGGAATTTTGCCCCGATGAACCGGAAGCTGAAGCTGAAGCTAAAGGGGTTCCAACTTCTGAATATACTTCCCCCACTGTTACCCCGGAATCTAATTCTGATCTTCCACCTTTTGTTAACCGACCTACCAAAAGTGTCGGAATGTGGAGTTAGTTATTAGTCGGAAATTTAACGCATTTTATTAATGTTCAAAGTTCAAGAGATTTAATTTTGAATTTTGAACATTTTTTTNNTAGTAGTAAGCCCTTTAGGGCTAAGAGGCGTGAACGCCTCACTACAAAATATGTTAATCAAGATAGCACAATCCTTTGTAATCAATACCTGCTATTTTATTATTAGGTTGGAGGATTTTAACGATTGTTGGCTCCAATTTGAATTAAATTATTTTCTTTATAATTTATTTTTGACTCAATTAACTTTATATCTTCTTCGCCTTGTTCTGGATTCAATAAGGAAGGATCATGATAAGAATCTTCTTCTGGAATATAAGAATCCGGCAAATTTTCAGGGAGTATCCAAAAAGTATTTTTAACTTCTAAATCATTATCAATATCAATCGCATAATGAAAACCATCAACAGGATTTAAAATTAAATCTCTTAGAGAAAGTTTACCGAGTAGATAGTCTTGCAAAGAATTTTTAGTTACTCGGAAAACTAGCCATCTGTTATAAACTGAATTAACATCAGACCAACAATAAAGATAGCTTTCTCCAGATTCATTTTCCAATAACGATACTAATGGCCCATCAAAATAAATTAGATCAGCCACATATTGAAGATTAAGGGGAAATTTATTTAAAGGACAACCATTTAAAGTATTCATCAGCTTAATTTATTTCTAATTGATTAATAATTTTAAATTTTTGTGATAAGTCTGTATGTTGATATTCATGAAGACTAAAATGTCCTTTTTGATCTACTGATGAAGCTATACCATCTATCTTGTCAATGCTTCCTTTAGCCAGGTGGGTTCCTAAGCTTTGACTGATATTGGGTCGGTTTTTTCTTAGTTGGTTATAGCGTTGTTCTGCATGGTTTTTAGTATCAAATAATGACAGAGCATAACCTTGACAACATTGTTGAGGTGTATTAAATTTTCGGTGAGGTTTTATGATCAGAACAGGTAAAAAACTATTTTTTGACTGTTCATGATTTTCCTCAAATACAAACCGATAAACTGTCATTTCTATGGGTTGATAATCTGAAGGTGGACAATTAGAAATTGCATGAATATATTCTTGATACTTAAACGTCAATCATTAACCTCCTAATTTAGTTGATCATCACATTCAGTCCATCATAACACTTTACAAAATAAAATGATTACTGTAGAGATCCCAACCCCTCTCTACAGTAAACATGATTCTAAATTAACCCGGATTACGCCATAAGACTTTGGGCATAATTTGGCTATTATCAACTCGATGCTGATACTTAATAGCAAAATTCAACAAAGAATCTAACAGAGAATCCGATAGAAAATGGGGTTGTAATCCTAAATCCAATAGATTAGTATTTTTAGCGTTGAAATAATGTTCTTCTAATTCAACACGAGGATTAGGAATATTTTCGATTTCCACATCTAACCCTAACGCAATTCCCGCTTTTTTTACCATCATTGCTAAGTCACCAACGCTATGCAATTCGGTAAACTGATTAAACACCCGGAATTGTCCAACATCCGCCGGATTTTCTAATGCTAATTCGATACATCGTACCGTATCCCGAATATCCAAGAAGGCTCTAGTTTGTCCCCCGGTTCCATATACGGTTAAGGGATGACCAATGGCGGCTTGAATACAGAAACGGTTCAAAGCCGTTCCAAACACGCCATCATAGTCGAGACGGTTAATTAACAACTCATCCATCCCGGTTTCTTCTGTTAACACCCCATAAACCACACCTTGGTTTAAATCCGTTGCTCGCAGACCCCAAATTTTACAAGCAAAATGGATATTATGGCTGTCATGAACTTTGGATAAATGATAGAAACTGCCCGGTTGTTTGGGATAGGGTAAAGTATCCTTACGACCGTTATGTTCGATGGTAATATATCCTTCCTCAATATCAATATTGGGGGTTCCATATTCTCCCATCGTTCCTAACTTCACCAAATGACAATTAGGAAAATGTTCCTGCATGGCATACAATAAATTTAGGTTGCCNNCATGTTACGTTGTTAGCTTGGGTGAGAACAGCGTGTTCTCTATCAATCATTGAAAAGGGTGCAGAACGTTGTTCTCCGAAGTGAATAATGGCTTCGGGTTCAAACTTTAGCAAACTTTTGATCAGGAAATCGTAGTTGTTAATATCCCCAATAAATAGGTCAATTGATTTTCCGGTTAAATCTTGCCAACGCTGAATCCGTTGCTTAATTGGAGCAATCGGAGTTAGTGTATCAATACACAGTTGTTGATCCCAATAACGTCGAACTAAACTATCCAGAATACCGACTTCATAGCCACGATTGGACAAATACAACGCTGTGGCCCAACCGCAGTAGCCATCACCACCAATAACCAGGACTTTCATA
>DMPJ01000018.1:833-10838 GCA_003456035.1 Planktothrix sp. UBA8402 | reverse complement strand
GCCTATTGCCTATTCCCCATTCCCCATAAGTACAAAAAAAATTATTTTAGGAGAATTTAGTTAAAATGCAAACATCTGATCAAATTATTGACCCGAAATCAATTCCCGCTAAACAAAGTAACTTTTTAGGGCAAAATCCCCATTTAAACCCGACTGAAATTCCTGGTTTTGACTCCACAAATCCCCCAAATCCTAATTTAATTAGTACCTGTGTTCACTGCGGATTTTGTTTATCAACTTGTCCCAGTTATCGAGTTTTAGGAACAGAAATGGACTCTCCTAGAGGACGGATTTATTTAATGGATGCGATTTCTAAAAACGATGCTGCTTTGGGGGAAACAACCGCCCAACATTTTGATAGCTGTTTGGGATGTTTAGCTTGTGTTACCACTTGTCCTTCAGGTGTTAAATATGATCAATTAATTGCCGCCACTCGTCCCCAAATTGAAAGAAATGTTCCGAGAAGTTTATCCGACCGTTTAATTCGAGGATTAATTTTTAATTTATTCCCCTATCCTAAACGTCTACAGGCATTTTTAATACCGCTTTTCATCTATCAAAAATTAGGGGTACAAAAAATAGTCAGACGAACGGGTTTATTGCCTAAAATTTCTCCCCGTTTAGCCGCAATGGAATCAATTTTACCTGCAATTCCTAAAGACGCTTTTAGAGAAGATTTCCCGGTAATTATTCCCGCTCAAGGAGAAAAACGCTATCGAGTCGGGGTGATTTTAGGTTGTGTGCAACGGTTATTATTTAACCCCGTTAATGAAGCAACAGTGAGAGTTTTAACCGCAAATGGATGTGAAGTTGTGATTCCTAGAAATCAAGGATGTTGTGGAGCTTTACCCGAACATCAAGGACAAACCGAACAGTCCCATACCTTAATTAAACAAATGATTGACCGATTTTCTGGGACTCGTTTAGATGCTATTATTATTAATGCGGCGGGATGTGGTCATACCTTAAAAGAATATGGACATATCTTAAAAGATGATCCCCAATATCGAGAACCAGCGCAAGAATTTTCGGTAAAAGTTAAAGATGTTCAAGAATTTTTAGTCGAAATTGGTTTAACAAAAACCCTATTTCCCTTAACAGAAACAGGGGAATTAACCATTGTTTATCAAGATGCTTGTCATTTATTACATGGACAAAAAATTAGTTCCCAACCCCGTCAACTGCTGCAACAAATTCCCGGGGTAAAATTACGAGAACCCTTAGATGCTTCCTTATGTTGTGGAAGTGCGGGGATTTATAATTTATTGCAACCGGAAATTGCCGACGAATTAGGGCAGCAAAAAGTAGATAATTTAACCAATACTGGGGCAGAATTAATCGCTTCTTCTAATCCCGGTTGTTCTTTGCAAATTAAAAAACACTTACAATTGCAAGGAAAAGATATCACGTTAATGCACCCCATAGAATTACTCGATTATTCAATTCGTGGGGTGAAAATTCTTAACTTCAAGGGGTGACAAGAGGGCTATCCCAGGATTTATTCAGGTTTGAGGCGAACACGCTTGCCTCCACCAGAAACTTGTAAGGTTTGACCACTGACCCAAGACCCAGCCGGAGATGCAAGCCAGAGGAAGGCGTTAGCAATATCCTGCGGTTTTCCGGCGCGCCCGGTCAAATTGTCGGGGTGGGCTAGGGCATACTGGGCTTTTTCATCCAAACCTGCTGCGGCATAGCCTTCTGTGATCACCGTACCAATCAACACAGTATTGATGCGGACTTGCTTGGCAAAATAGTGAGCTAGACCCAGCATCATGTGGTTAAGGGCTGCCTTGGCGGCGGAGTAGGCGATAAAGTCAAAAGCAGGTAACACCCCCACCAGAGAGCCGGAGTTAGTAATGGTGGCATTTTCAGCTTCGAGTAAATAGGGACGACAAGCGGCGGTCATTCGCATAGCCGATAGGGTATTGAGCTTATAACTCTCGATCATCTCTTCTAGGGGAACATCCAGGGGGTCGTCGTAGGATTTGCCCCAGCCTACGTTATTAACTAAAGTTGAAATGCCTCCAAAAGCTTCAACGGTTTTGGCGACACATTGTTGAATATCTTCCTCAAGGGTGACGTTGCAGCCGATCCCCAATACTTGATTACCCGTTTCAGTCTGGATAGCTGCCGCCGTTGCCTGGGCCTTCTCGCCATTGAGGTCAGCAATCATCACCTTGGCTCCTGCGCCCGAAAAGGTTTTAGCAATGGCTTCCCCAATATTTTGGGCTCCGCCAGTAACGATGGCCACATGACCATCCATCCGAAAATCAGCAAAGGCATCAAAGTTGCTCATAGTAGTTTTCTTTAAGGTTGAATATTGTGAAAGACATGGGGACACTTAATCTAATTCCTGCACACCGCCCCCACTGACGGTGAGCACCTGTCCACTCACCCAACTAGCTGCCGGAGAACACAGGAACAATGCAGCATAGGCAATATCACTGGGCTCTCCCAACCGAGCTAGGGGGGTGTGCTTGAGCATGACTTTTTCAATTTCCGGGGTCAGCACCGTCGCTAAGGCATCGGTTTTGATTGCACCCGGAGCGATCGCATTCACCCGAATTCCCTTTGGCCCCAAATCAAAGGCAATATTCCGAGTCAGGTGGCTAACCGCAGCCTTGGAGGAACTGTAAGACGCCATATTGACGTTTGTATTCTCTGCTGACATGGAGGAAATATTCAAAATGGCTCCCCCCCCTGCTGCCTGCATTTGGGGAGCACACAGTTGGCACAGATGAAACACCGAAAACACATTGAGTTTGTAGGCCCAAATGAAGGTGTCCATCGGCATATCAAAGGGTTTCGGCCCACCGCCCCCAGCGTTGTTGATCAAGAGGGTGATTTTGCCAAAGGCATCCAGGGTAGCCTTGACGAGGTTTTCAACAGCTTGGTCATTAGTGACATCGCAGGCTACGGCTAGAGCCCTGCCTCCCTTGTCCTGAATGCCCTTAACGACCGCAGCAGCGGTGTCTTCCTTCAAGTCGCTGACGACCACAGCAGCCCCGGCCTGGGCAAACAATTCGGCAATGCCCCGGCCAATGCCAGCCCCGCCTCCGGTCACAATGGCGACCTGACCATCGAGTTTAAATGCGTCCAAAACGGTCATATTGACAGAATCTCCATGATGTTAAATACTTAGAACCAAAGTCAGAAAAAAGGCTCGTAGCGATTACAGCCGTTATCACTCAAAAACCTACTCAGGTCGCAACATCGCTTTCATGACTGCCGCATTAATAAACCAGGAGGCTATCCCGGCGATTATCCCTAAGAGAATGGCGGCGATCAAAGGCGTAACTAGAATTGTTCCTAAAAACTTTTGCACAAATAGGGCAACCAATGCTGTTGTACCAAAGGCAAATAGAGAATAAAACAGAACCGTTCTCACCCCAAAAAAGAAAAAAGGCCGATCCAAAAGCTCTGGAAATGCCACTGGCAAAGTTTTAGCTTTTTTGCTGAAGGTAAAAAAGGCGATTATTCCCAAAATGACCGACAGAATAAACGCCGTCATCACCCCCGTCGAGAAAACCGTTTTTTCATGGGCTGATATTGTATCAACCGTAAGGGGTAGAACCTCTTTTCCTCGAAACATAAACCAGCCAATCACACCGTTGATGACAGCATTAATAACACCACTCACCAGGGCATTCTTTTGAATAAAATCATGAGTGTGATGCGAGGCGGGAACCATATAGAGCCACCCTTTCAGAATGTGATCTTGACTAAAAAACTTGGGAAAAGCATGACACGAAAAGGTGAAAAGTTTGTGTAATTCTGGAGGGATACCCGTTGTAAAAGCTGAACAGGTGAACTATGAGAATTCTGCTGGTTTCCCCCGACCCAACATTGCGTAGCGTCCTGCATCAGGTTTTATCGCGCCATAGCTTCATCGTTGATATTGCCACCGATGGCGAGGAAGCCTGGGAATTGCTCCAGGTGTTCATGTACGATGGGGTTTTGCTGGAGGCGATATTGCCTGATTTGGATGGAGTGACCCTGTGTTGTCGCTTGCGCGATGTCGGCAACCCCGTCCTGATTTTGCTGATGCTCGAGCCTGCTGATGCAGACACTTGTGTCCAGGGCTTAGATAGTGGGGCTGATGCCTGTTTAGTGAAACCGATTCAGCCCCCTGAACTCCTGGCTCATCTGCGTGCTTTGGCGCGACGGGGCCTTCGTCGAGCCAGCCCTCTGTTAAACTGGGGGCCATTGTCTCTCAATCCCGTCGCCCAGCAAATTACCTGCTACGGTCAAATTTTGAAGGTCAACCGCAAGGAATACCAAATTCTGGAGCTATTTCTTAGTTATCCCCGACAAATGTTTTCTCGCAGTGAGATGGGCGATCGCCTGTGGACATTGGACGATGAGTTACCCAGCGATGCCACCCTCAAGAGCCATATCCGCAGTATTCGCCGCAAACTTGAACAGGCCGGTGTTCAAAATTTTATTCAAACTCACTATGGTCTGGGGTACTGCCTCGATCCGGTTTATAATAAGGAAAATCAGTTGCTTAACCGAGATCCTTATCTCCCAGAAGGGATGGTTGATTCGATTACCGCCAATATCTGGCAAGAATTGATGGCGGCGAATGCTCGTCTACACCAAGAAATTGAGCAGCGCAAACATATTGAAGCTCAACTGCGACGCTCAGAAATGATGTTACGAAATGCCCAACGAGTCGCTCAAGTGGGGTGTTGGGAGTTCGATGTCAAAACTCGTGAAACCTATTGGACGGAGGAGCTTTTTCGGATTCATGGTCTTGACCCGAATCAGTCTACCCCTTCTCCTGAAGAAATTTTAGCTTTGATTCACCCTGATGATCGCCAACTTCATCAGGAAGCGATTCACTCTCCTGCACTCAGAAGGGAGGTGTTTGAAGCCAACTTACGCATCATTCGCGCCAATGATGGAGAGATTCGCTACATCAATGCCCGAGGCGGCCCGGTTTTGAATTGTTCCGGTGATCTCATTAAGTTAACGGGAACGACCTTCGATGTCACCCAATGGCTCCGATAGTAATATCTTTTAATTGAGGGTGAAAAATTTCGGGCAAAGCCAGGTACATAAACGGTTCAAGTTTAATAATTTAGGGGCGCAAATCCGCGCCATTTTTGTAAATTAATCAAATAGAATTGATTTTATATTCTATTTCCCTAATTCCAAAATTTTTGTCTGTTTCTAACTTCTTGATTGATTACTTTGATTTTAATTTCCCCAATCCTTCACGATTAATGGCATAATCAAACAAAATAGGGTCAATGTTTTTGCTATGGTTGGTCAGCTTTTAGACGGGCGCTATCAAGTCATAGAGGTGATGGAATCAACGGAGTTAGGGAAAACCTATCTCGCTAGGGATACTCGCCGTCCCGGTGAGTCGTTGTGTTTTGTTAAACATTTGCATCTGACTCCAGCAGATGCCAAACTGGTTAATGTAGCCCGTCAGCGCTTTCAACAGGAAGCCAAGGTTTTAGAAAAACTCTCCCAACATGATCAAATTCCCCAACTGTTAGCTTATTTTGAAGAAAATCGAGAATTTTATTTAGTTGAATCTTATGTTGCGGGTCATTCCTTAATAGATGAAATTGTTCCTGGTCGGCCATTACCAGAAAATCAAGTCATAAATTTACTAACCGATGTGTTAGGAATTCTGAGATTTGTACATCAACAGGGAGTAATTCATCGGGATATTAAACCAAGTAATTTAATCCGTCGTCAAACCGATGGAAAAATTATGTTATTGGATTTTGGGGCGGTTCAAGAAATCAATCTCAACTCCAATCAAGATTCCCCCAGTAGTCGGGTTGGAACCCTTGAATATATGCCCATTGAACAGTTCCAATGCCATCCCCATTTTAATAGTGATATTTATGCGTTAGGGATGATTGGGATTCAATCTTTAACGGGTTTACCTGCATCTGAATTGCCCAAATTACGGCGCAATAATAGCTCAAATACAGGAGAAATATTTTGGCGACATTTAGCAATTGTTAGTGTGGAATTGGGCGATATTTTAGATAAGATGGTTCGGTCTGATTATCATCAACGCTATCAATCTGTAGATGAAGTTTTATCGGCTCTTAAAACGATTCGTTTATCATCTTCTCCTAATCTTTCTAAAATTGAAACCTATCGGGAAGAAGTTCAACGTTGTGCTAACCATCATCGAGGGGAAATTTCTATTATTGGTCGGCAAATTTTAGAGGAATTACGATTAAGTTTAGAACTGTTACCCGAAGATGCAGAAGCGGTAGAAGATGAAATTTTAAATCCCTATCGTAAATACCATGAAAAAGGAGAACGTTATGAACAAGCCTTAATAGCTACAATGCAACAGGAGTATCCTTTTAGCCCCGAAACTCGTGAAGAATTAAAACGATTTCAACAAGTTTTGGGTTTAAATGATCAAGATATTGCAGTGATTGAAAAGCAGGTTTTACCCCAATCTATTGTCACTAAATTTGCTAAATTTATCCCAAATTCTCGCTGGAGTCCTAATCTATCTTTATTTAAAGATATAAAGTCTAAATCTTTGAAAAAGTTTCGTCTTTCTCAACTGCTTTGGTTGGGCTTAGGTTTGGTGAGTTTATTAGGAATAATTCTGGCAATATCTGAATATCAAAAATGGAGAAATTTACAACAATTCCAAACCCAAAAAATTAATAATATTCAAGGATTTTTAGTCGCCGGAAAATATGATCAATGTTTAGATGAAGCTGAAAATATTACCGAAACCTATTTTCAGGATCAAACCCTTAAAAACCTGATCCAAAAATGTCGGGATAAAGTATTTTGGAAAACCGTAACTCCTGAAAATTTCGCCCAACATTCCGATGCGGTTTGGGCTGTTACCTTCAGTCCCGATGGTCAAACTATTGCCAGTGGGAGTCAAGATACAACTTTGAAATTGTGGGATATTAAAAGTAGAAATGAAACTAAAAGTTTAGTTGGAGATTTCTCCCCAATTTATGCTGTAGATTTCAACTCCGATGCTACAGAAATATCCTCTGGAAGTGGGTTATGGCGGATTTTAGAATGGAATCTGACTACTGGAAAAGCCTATCCCCCCCTAGAACATTTAGCAACTATTTGGTCAGTTGATGTTAGTCCTGATAATCAAAAAGTTGCGAGTGCGAGTGCGGATAAAACTGCGAAAATTTGGGATCGAAAAACGGGTGCTATTTTACAGAATTTAACCGATCATCAAGATCAGGTTTATACGGTTGTTTTTAGTCCCGATGGTCAACTATTAGTTACAGCTTCTCAGGATAAAACCATTAAAATTTGGAAGGTAGAAACCGGAGAATTATTAAACACTCTCACCGGACATTTAGATGGGGTGCGATCGCTGGCAATTAGTTCGGATGGTAAAATTATTGTTAGTGGCAGTTTAGATGATACTGTTAAAGTTTGGAACCTAGAAACTGGAACATTAATTCATACCCTGACCGGACATTCTAACGATGTGTTATCGGTTGCTATCAGTCCCGATAATAATATTATTGCCAGTGGCAGCCGGGATAAAACCATTAAACTATGGAACTTAAAAACGGGAGAATTATTAAATACCTTAACCGGACATCAAGATGAGATTTATTCAATTAAATTTAGCCCCGATGGCAATAGTTTAGTCAGTGGAAGTAAAGACAAAACCATTAAATTGTGGTTGCGTTAATATCAACCGCGTAGAGACATTGTATGCAACGCCTCTTTTTTTTTGTAGAGACGTTGCATGCAACGTCTCTACATTATTGTTTTAATGCCTGTAATCGTTGTAATAGTGTTGGATGCGAATAATGAAAAAACACGTATGCCGGATGTGGACGGAGGTTGCTCAGATTTTTAACTGAAANNCTTGAAAGGATTTAACAGCATGGGCTGTTAGTTTGCCATAGTAGCCTGTGGAGTTAGCATTAAAATAACCCCGGTTGGCTAAACGATTTTGTAATTTTTTGACATCATAGCCACTGTCACCCCGGGACAGAGAGCCACCACCGCCGCAATGATGACTACAGCCACCGCCATAACTAGCATTGCTATAGCCATAGCTATCACGAACCTGAGAGCTTCCTACCCCTAACGCTCTTGCCGTTGCACGGCCAACAATTCCATCAGCAGTTAAGCCATAATCCTGTTGAAAGGCGATGACGGCGTGTTTTGTCACCGACCCAAAGTAACCCGTTGCTCTGCCGCCAAAATAGCCGTAATTCTGCAACGCATATTGAACACTTTTAACACCCTGACCGCTATCGCCCCGGGAGAGGGCAGCGCTCGCGGGTTGGCTTACACTGATCACAGACAAGCCAATAGCCGTTGCCATAATCGGCATCCAGCAAGCTGTTGATATTTTACTCCAATTCACACATCGGAATAGTACCAAATCCCCGTTGACATGGGTTTGGCGAGGGGACTCATAGGCAGAAACGAGATGATTGTAAGCAAAAGTATCCATAAAATCCTCGATTAAGGCATTAAAAGTACGATTGCCAGCAGTTAATCCGATTAAAGTTCAACTACCGACTCTTAATTTATAACTTTGTGAGCAATAAACGTCCAGAGAAATTTTATTTTTTCCGCAATTTTTATTAAAACTTAACAATTTGACTTATAATCTGATAATTCACAAACCTACCACTATACTATAAATAAAAAAATATAAATTGAACTTAGATAGAAACAATGGTTAAGTTTTATATCGGGATTGATTTTGGGACATCCGGCGCTCGTTCGATTACCATTAATTCTCAAGAGACAGTGGTGGCTCAAACTCAATTTCCTTTCCCTCCGTTAACTTCCTCCTCTGAATGGGTTGGTCTTTGGAAAACGGCTCTGTTTGACGTGATTGAACAAATTCCGTTACATTTTCGCCATCAAATTGATGCGATCGCTATTAATGGAACCTCCGCCACCGTGCTACTTTGTGCTCCTAATGGCATTCCGGTACAATCCCCAATTCTATATAATGATAGTCGGGCTGTTACTGTCTTAGAACTGTTAAAAAAAATCGCTCCTCCCGATCATATCGTCAACAGTGCCACTTCCAGTTTAGCCAAACTTATCTGGTGGTTAACTGTTGAAACTGCCAACACTAAACCACAAAAATCCGCGCCCCGCTATTTTCTGCATCAAGCCGATTGGTTAGCATTTTTATTACATGGAAAATTAGGTATTAGTGATTATCATAATAGCTTAAAATTGGGCTACGATGTCGAGAATTTGACCTATCCTGACTGGTTAATTAACGGTTTACAATCCCTAACCGATTTAGAATTATTGAAACTGCCTGATATAGTTGCCCCCGGAACCCCAATTGCTACCATTACCTCCGAAATGGCAGAACAGTTAAAATTACCCAAAACCTGTGTTATCTGTGCGGGAACTACCGATAGTATAGCCGCATTTTTAGCCAGTGGTGCAAAAATTCCTGGGGAAGCAGTAACATCTTTAGGTTCAACTTTGGTCTTAAAACTTCTCGGTTATACTCCTGTAAATAATATCAAATACGGCATTTATAGCCATCGTTTAGGAGATTTGTGGTTAACTGGAGGTGCTTCTAATACCGGAGGTGCGGTCTTGCGTCAATTTTTTAGTGATATGGAACTGGAAAATTTCAGCCGTCAAATTAACCCTAATTCTAATAGTAACTTAAATTATTATCCCTTAGTTAAAAAAGGCGATCGCTTCCCCATTAACGACCCCGAATTACTTCCTCGTCTCCAACCTCGTCCCAATAATTCTGTTGAATTTCTACAAGGTTTATTAGAAGGAATTGCTAAAATTGAAGCCCAAGGTTATCAACTTTTACAACAACTTGGAGCCACTCCCCTAACTCAAGTTTATACCGCCGGAGGTGGGGCAAAAAATCCCGTTTGGACAGCCATTCGTCAGCGCTATTTAAACGTTAAAATGGTTAATTCTATTCATACAGAAGCCGCTTATGGTAGCGCGTTACTTGCCCTTGAGGGAGGAATTAAGCTGTACTGCATTCAAGTCTAAATGAATTGTACACTC
>DMPJ01000018.1:0-821 GCA_003456035.1 Planktothrix sp. UBA8402 | reverse complement strand
CCTCGCCCCTACGATTATTTGGATGTCTAATCACCCATTTAGACGCTTAACAGTTTATGTGACTTTTCCTTTAGAATTTTTATCAACCAGTTCCCAACTATCTTTTGTTCCTGATATTGGCTTCATTTTAGGAGGGGTAACTAATTGAATATCTATTGTACTCCCATTCCACCTTGGACAATCAAAGTATCTATCAAATCCTTTTCTCTCAAAACTGCTCCCAATTTCTAGCTTAGGAAATAAGTACAATTCTTGCCTAAAAATGATAATATAAAATTTGGCTTCAGATCCATCAGCTTTCTTCACTTTGATTACACTATTTCCCTGATCTGAGGCATCTTTGACGGGTGTAACTGATGAAACCTTCAGAACATTCAAGTCACCCTTACTTTGATTATATTGATCAACTAAACTCTGTAATTCTTGAGAAATTCCTTGGGTTTGATTTTGTTGGTTTTTTGTTTCATCAGCTTTATTTTTTTGTTCTGCATTCCTCTTTTCCAATTGTAGGGAATTGATTGTAATATCTTTAATTTCAATCTGTTGTCCCAAAATATCTAGTCTCTTTTGCTTTTCTTCTAAATCTGATTCTAGCTGGTGAATTGTTTCTTGTTCTGCCTGTAATGTTGTGTTTAGTTGTTGAATATTTGCTTGTGATTTACTTTTTTCTGATTCCAATTCTTGAATAGTTATTTTTAATTGTTCAACTTCTCCCGTTATTTGTTCTAATTGCAATCGCAATTCTTCAACTTCATTATTCTTCTGTGCTGAAGTTGTAGCCGAATTATCATTTGATAGAGTTAATTGAGTTAATTGAGTTA
>DMPJ01000454.1:12370-12494 GCA_003456035.1 Planktothrix sp. UBA8402 | reverse complement strand
TGCAGCTAAATTTGATAAATTAGCTATTCCGGTTGCACCCCATTACACTTCGCAGAAATGCAGTAATTGTGGGGTAATTGTGAAAAAATCTCTATCAACTCGCACCCATATTTGTAATTGTGGA
>DMPJ01000454.1:12121-12247 GCA_003456035.1 Planktothrix sp. UBA8402 | reverse complement strand
CTTCAGACGGTGAGAGTGTCAAATTAAAAATCACATCTTTTTCTTGACTTATATTTAATTTTGCCTCAAATTAGAAGATAGGATTCTGGCTATATAAAGGAAAGCAAGATGCCAACAATTAATTCG
>DMPJ01000454.1:0-12062 GCA_003456035.1 Planktothrix sp. UBA8402 | reverse complement strand
TTAATCAAGCAAACTCTCAAAAAGTTCATGCTGTCTCATCCTGAAATTATGGAAAAGCATTCAAAACGCTGTGTATATGATATGTCGATGACCTTGTGTCTGATGTCCGTTGCTTTATTACGCGATGACCCTCACTTTTTTAAGGAGTCTCTAATGTTGTGGTTAGCTAATATTTTGGCAGCCCACGAAAAAAATACCCAATGTCACCAAGCCTATACCTATCTTCAAGAAACCTTACAAGAACAATTGCCTAGTGTCTGTAATCAATTATTAGAACCCTATATGGACATTATTTTGGAAGTCTTAGATACTCCCCCAAAACTATTAGCAAATGTTCAAAGAGGTGCGGCTTAATCCAGATTTATTTTCTGATTTTATATCAGGGTTTTACTTAATTTTAATTGATCATTTCATCGTAGGTAGCTCCAAGCTATTTTGGAGTATTGATACACAGAGGAGTTTAATTTATGTCCCTAACTCAACCTGTAACAACTCGTCATGACGCTTCCCCAGAAGAACGAGAGTTTGTTTTAAAACAGATTTATCAGCAAGTTATCGAACGTCAACTTTATGAGTTTGAACGTAAGCAAATTGCCGATTTAGAAAAAGATTTTATCAAGGGGAAAATCGGGATTCGACATTTCTTAAAAAGTCTGGCGGTTCGTCCTGTCTATTTGGAGCATTTCCATGAAAATAGCTCTAATATGAAATTTATTGAAAATGCTTGCAAACATTTTTTGGGACGAGCCCCTAAAAACAATGAAGAACTGCATGAATGGCATGATATTTTAGTCCGTCATGGTGTTGGTGCAATGGTTTCAGATTTAGTAGATTCTGAAGAATATCGCAAATCCTTTGGTTATTTTACCGTCCCCTATTGGCATGAACATCGTTTTGAATCCGCTACCGAATACATCGAAAATGAACGTTTAGGTCATGAACACGCCGGACAAAGAGGCTGGGCAATTCCTACCCATTATCAACATGAATTACATATTGATTGTGATGGTGGAACCTGTGTTCGAGAGGACGAAAAATTAGCAGTTGAACCTGTACAAACCTCCCAAAAAGTGTTTGAATTAACTTCAAATACAAAGATTACGCCTAAGCATATTCAACGGCTATCTATCTGCGTTAAAGAAATTGCAGATATTCTCTCATTTTATCCTCAACCTGTGAGTCAACAAGATATCGAAACTGACCTTCAGCAAAAAGTGTTGGAATATGTCAGTGCAACTAACGCCAGTTTACTGTTTAAAAATTAAAAGTCGGGTGGGCCTTACCCACCTTAAACATAAAAATTTCGCCGATTTTCTCGGAATTTGCTTGACAAAACCCACCGTCCGTGATATAATTTTCTTACGGCTAACATGGCTATACACTTGACTAAAAAATCAACTTCGTAGGGTGCGTAAGCAANNCCATCCCCGCGCACGCACCAAAACCACCCAACTTTCACAACTACTCTATTAAACCAGGGTAGAGATTAGAAGTAATTAAAGTGAATTGATCTCCAGTTTTAACCCAACGAATCGTATCCACTTTTTTGAATTCTTGTTGCGCTTCAATTCTAAATTCAATATTAAATTCTTCCANNGGTTTCTGAAGAACATAAGCATCCGATGATTTCTTCCTCAAACAAATAAAATCGAAAACAGATAGGAACAGATAAAGTATTTTTAAACCGCAGATCCTTATATCCATAAACCACCGTTGCGTCCGACCCTAGGGGAGCAAACCGAGTTTCCTCCGTATAAATATCTTGGGAATGAGGGTATCTTTCTAAAGGTATGAGACCCGCTTTTAAGATTAAATAATAAATCAGTCCAGAGAGTTGACACAAACCGCCNNCCGACATCGGATTTTAGTTGATTATTAACAATAGCTCGTCCTTCTCGATAACCATTTTTTATATTAGGTTCTCCGACTAAATACCAAAAGGAAAAAATTTCGCCTGGTGGAATTAAAATATTTTCAATTTGAGCGATCGCCGTTGCTAAATTATGTCTTTTATTCTCAAAATAGCTAGTTTTTTTAACCCCTTGAACGATTTCAATTTGTTCTCTAAAATCTTGCTGTTCTTCAACAGTCATAATTTTTTGTTTAACAAACTGCCGTCTTTGTCCTGATAACCGATCTAAAACCCCGGTTTGTATAACTTTTAAATATCGTCTAAAATCAGAAGAAAACAATGCTTTAAAACTCCGATTTAAACAGATTAAGTCTAAAGTTTTTTTCATATTTTTCCCCATTAATTAAATCAATTGATTCAGGGTTTATAGGTATAATTAATAAAGCTCATACTTTAATAAAGTACAAGGTAAAGCACCATTATAAACAGCAATTCTCCGAGCCGTTCTCAAACCAACTTGTTTCCCTGNNACAGAATATAAGCCGTCCAGCCTTTAAACCGTTGTTTAAAAGTATCTCCCAACTGTTTATATAAAGCACCCAATTCCTCAGCATCTCCCAAACGTTCACCATAGGGAGGATTACAAATAATTACCCCATGATTCGCCGGAGGTTCCACCTCAGATAACTCCATTTGTTGTAACCGAATTTGTTCAGCAACCCCACAGCGTTGAGCATTTTCCGAAGCTTGATTAATCACATCCTCATCTTGGTCTGAACCAACAATAGGGGCGGGTAAGGTAGTTAATTGTCCGTCTAAAGCATCTTGTTTTAGACCTTCCCATAATTTAACATCAAAATCTTTCCACTTCATAAACCCAAAGGTTTCTCGGAATAACCCTGGAGCAATATTTAAAGATTTCAAACTAGCTTCTATCGGTAAAGTTCCCGACCCACATAAAGGATCTAAAAAAGGTACATCAGGATGCCATTCTGCCATATCTAATAAAGCGGCAGCTAGACTTTCTTTTAAGGGAGCAATTCCCACAGCCGGACGATATCCCCGGCGATGTAAACTGGTTCCAGAACTATCTAAACTTAAAATCCCTTGATTTTCATGGATGTGAAGATTAATCCATAAATCAGGATTATCAATATCAATATCCGACCGTTCTCCAAATTCCAAACGCTGTTGATCAATAATTGCATTTTTGACTTGTAAGGCGGTAAAATGGGTATGATTTAAAATCTCATTTTTGCCCGTACAGTTAACAGCAAAAGTATTCAGAGGCGATAAATACTGATTCCAGTCAATATTTTGGACTTCCTGATACAACCTTTCCCCATTCGGACAGGGAAACTCAGCAATAGGAACTAAAACCCGAAATATAGTTCTTCCCCAAAGATTAACTCGATACAGAAGTTGGCGGGAACCCGTGAAATGAACACCCGCAAAATCAGGACGAACATCATGAGCACCTAAACGTTCTAACTCTTGAGCAGCAACAAACTCTAAACCCTTGGCAACCGTGGCAAAATACTGGGTCATTGCGGAGAAAATTTGGGATTTTACTATTCTACAATCGCACAACAAAACTAGGGTTCAAACCAGCCAAAAACGGGATAAATCACCGCCTTGAACCCAGCAATATCAATTTGGAAGTTTAACAAAAAACGTATGTTTCCTTTTGATCAGAAAGGACACCGACGACTGGCCGTGTTTCGTCTCGGTGTCCTTAACTGGTTCGCTCCTCACACGCTTGTTACTTTACCCAAACCCAGTAACATTTGTCAATACCTAAAATATTTTTTTTTCAGATTTCAGGTTTTTGGCCCCTAAAATCCGGCTTTCTCGCCCATGAATTCAGGTTTTAGGGCGTAACTGTATAAAAATCCACAAAAACTCCTAAGATAAATTGAGACAATATCCGGTTGATTAAGTAACCAATAATTCAGTGATTGATATTCTCTGGCTGCTGGTCTGTTCGGGCTTAGTCTTTTTGATGCAGCCCGGATTTATGTGTTTAGAGTCGGGTTTGACCCGTTCCAAGAATAGTATTAACGTTGCAGTCAAAAATTTTGCCGACTTCGGTATTTCCGTGGCTCTGTTTTGGGCCTTTGGCTATGCCATCATGTTCAGCAGAACAGCCACAGGCGGAATTGACCCCCAGGCATTCTTNNACATCGAACCCAGGGCAAGCCGCATTTTTTCTATTTGAAACCATGTTTTGTAGTACCGCCACAACAATCGTTTCAGGTGCATCGGCGGAAAGGATGAAATTCGGGTCTTATTTATTAGTTGCGGCTTTAACCTCTGGGATGATTTACCCCGTCTTTGGCCATTGGGCCTGGAATGGGATTGAAACCAACCATTTATTGGGGTGGTTAGGAAAAATTGGGTTTATAGATTTTGCCGGGTCTACCATCGTTCATAGTATGGGCGGATGGGTTTCCTTGGCGGTTCTATTAGTTATTGGGCCACGGCTGGGACGCTTTACCCCCGATAAACCTCCCCAAGAAATGCGCGGCTCCAACCTTCAGTTATCCGTATTGGGGACAATGTTGCTCTGGTTAGGATGGTTAGGATTTAACGGGGGCAGTTATTTACATTTAGATATTCGAGTCGCCACGGTGATTGTCAATACCATCTTGGCCGGGACATCGGGAATGTTAATCGGGGCGGTCTTGGGTTGGGTATTGTATCGCCGACCAGAAGTTGAACTAATTATCAATGGCTCCTTGGCGGGTTTAGTCGCAATTACCGCATCTTCCCATGCCGTCTCAACTCCCATGGCTGCCATCATTGGGGGAATTGGAGCCGCCGTTATGGTGTTAGTGTCCATTACCCTACAACGATTACAGATTGATGATGCCGTTGATGCCATAGCGGTTCATGCGGGTGGCGGAGTTTGGGGAACTTTAGCCGTTGGTCTATTTGGAAATCTGAATTTACTCCATACCGGGTTATCCCGCACAGAACAATTGCTAGTTCAATTATTAGGAATTGGAGTTTCTTTTGTTTGGGGATTTGGCTTAACCTGGCTGGTTTTATACACCATTAATCATTATTTCCCATTACGGGTTTCTCTGGAGGCAGAAACAACAGGATTAAATATTTCCGAACATGGAGCCAAAACGGAAGTTTATGATTTGTTTGAAGTCATGGAATATCAAGCCCGTACCCAAGACTTTAAACGCCGGGTTCCTCAAAATCAATTTACCGAAGTCGGTCAAATTGGCTTTCGTTATAACCAAGTCATGCAAACCTTAGAAGATTCCTTAAACCAAACCGAGGCTATTATTGAAAATGCTACGGATGCCATGATTACCTTTGCTAATTCATCGGGAGAAATTTTAAGAACTAATCCCAGTGCAGAAGCAATATTTGGATATTCGGGAACGGAATTAATTGGCACGTCCATACTACATTTATTTGACTGGCAAACCTCCGAAATTCAAGAGCAGAAAACCTTATTAGAAAAATGCCTATTACAAGGACGTCAAGAGGTTGTTGGTCGTCGGGCAAATGGCTCTTGTTTTCCCTTGGAAGCCACAATTAATCAAGCAAAAGTCGGCTATCAATCCTTTTATATGGGAACTTTTAGGGATTTATCCGCCCATAAACGAGCCGAAGAAGCCCTACAGCAAGCCGAAGAAAGGTTAAAAACTTCTCTGGAATTGAAACGAAAAAATGACCAACTCAAAAATGCCCTGAAAGAACTTAAAAAAACTCAAATTCAACTGATTCAAAGCGAAAAAATGTCAAGTTTGGGTCAATTAGTAGCGGGAATTGCCCATGAAATTAATAATCCAGTTAATTTTGTCTATGGTAATTTAATTCATGCCACCAATTACACCCGGGATGTGCTGAATTTATTAGATATTTATCAACAAGAATATGCTAATCCCAGTCTTAAGATTCAGGAAGAAATTGAATCAATTGATTTAGAATTTCTCAAGGAAGATTTTCCCAAAATTGTCGAATCAATGCAAGTAGGAGCCGACCGAATTCGGGATATTGTTCGTTCTTTAAGAACCTTTTCTCGTCATGACGAAGCCGAATTAAAACAGGTAAGTATTCATGATGGATTAGAAAGTACCTTGATGATTTTGAAAACCAAACTGAAAGCTCAGGGGAAATTAACCGGAATTGAAGTAATTAAAGAATATGGGAATATTCCTCTAATTGAATGCTATCCAGGGCCACTAAATCAGGTATTTATGAATCTGATTAGTAATGCCATTGATGCCCTCCATGATTCGATGATGCAGGATAAGTTTTCCTTGATATCCTGTGATAAATCCATAATTAAACCTCAAATTTTGATTAGAACTCTATCGGTGAATAACCAAAGAATTATTATCGAAATTGCTGATAACGGTTTGGGGATTCCTAAAGAGATTCGTTCTAAGTTATTTGACCCATTTTTTACTACAAAACCCGTCGGAAAAGGCACAGGTCTAGGATTATCAATTAGCTATCAAATTATTGTCGAACACCATAAAGGTCGAATCTGGTGCGAGTCAGAATTAGGGGAATACACCAAATTTTTGATCGAAATTCCAGCTAAACAAATCCTTGAGTCTAAGGTTAACAAAACCGGTGAACGACTTTTGACCATTGACGGTTAACCCTTGTTGACCAACAACCGAAATTTGCTCCTTAATCGAAAATCAGTCAAAAAACTGTATTGCCTAATACAGAAATTAAGTTAATAATCTATCAAGAATTGTTAGCACTTTAGCTAAAAATTCAGCCACAGAAACCGTGATTTATCTGTAGCCAATTTCAATAGATGTGTGCAATTGATTTATTCTACTAATATTGATTCATAAACCCAACATGATGTTTATTTCAAAAAAAACCACCTATCAAGGAAACCGACGGCACAAAAATGCTAATCGTTTTACCGCTAAAATCAATACGGCGATTTTGAAATTACAGCATTCTCGATGGCTGTCTCCCACTTGGTTAGCCTGTATACCTTTGACCGCGATTATCGTTGGGGTTTGGAGTTTCGCGGCCGTTGCTCAAGAAAATACTCCCCCCCTCACCCCGGAAATAGTTCAGGGATACTTAAATATTGCTTGGGTTTTAATCGCTGCGATTCTGGTCATTTTTATGAACGCTGGTTTCTGTATGTTAGAAACCGGGTTCTGTCGCCAGAAAAATGCCGTTAACGTTTTAGCAAAAAACCTAATTGTATTCGCCTTAGCCACCCTGATTTTCTGGGCGTTTGGATTTTCCTTTATGTTTGGCGGGGAAAACCCATTCATTGGTGGCGGCGGTTATTTCCTCACCGGACAGTCAGAAACCTACGGTTTAGCCCCTTTTCCTGCCGGATTACCTGTTCCTTTATACTTCCTGTTCCAAGTCGCCTTCGCTGGAACCGCCGCCACGATTGTATCGGGAGCCGTTGCCGAACGCATTGAATTTATTGCCTTTCTACTCTTTAGTTTACTTCTGATTGGAATTGCCTACCCGATTACAGGTCACTGGATTTGGGATAGTTCTGGCTGGTTAGCCCAAGCTGGATTTAAAGATTTTGCCGGTTCAACTGCTGTTCACTCCGTTGGTGGTTGGGCTGCATTAATGGGTGCTGCTTTCCTCGGCCCCCGTTTGGGTAGATATGGTGCCGATGGACAATCTCGCGCCATTCCGGGTCATAACATGAGTATCGCCACCCTGGGATGTTTAATTCTGTGGGTATGCTGGTTTGGCTTTAACCCCGGTTCCACCTTAGCCGCTAATGAACAAATTGCTTATATTGCCGTTACCACTAACTTAGCGGCCGCCGCCGGAGCCGTCACCGCCACTGCCACATCCTGGTCGAAGGATGGTAAACCCGATTTATCCATGATTATTAACGGAGTTTTAGCGGGTTTAGTGGCAATTACCGCCAGTTGTGATTCCGTCAGCTACCTCAGCGCTGTAATTATTGGAGCAATTGCTGGGGTGATTGTGGTCTATTCCGTGGGTTTCTTTGATAGCATCAAAATTGATGACCCCGTGGGTGCTACTTCTGTTCACTTAGTTTGTGGAGTTTTTGGCACCTTAGCTGCTGGAATTTTTGGTGGCGCTAATTTAGGCATCCAAATCCTCGGTATTCTCTCCATTGGCGGATTTACCGTCGCTCTAAGTACGATTTTCTGGTTAGCCCTGAAAGCAACTGTTGGCTTACGAGTTCATCCAGAACAAGAATTTGAAGGATTGGACATCGCCGAACACGGTATGGAAGCCTATGCCGGATTCCTCAAGGATGAAGTTGGCCCAGGATTAGGCAGTTCTGGCTCTAGTTTTCCCTCCGCAGGTGGTAGCGTCAGAAATCATTACTAATATTTCAGGTGTTAGTTTTTGGCGATTAGGGAGCGAGGACGCTCCCACGACTTACTCCTTCCCTCAATCCCCTAGCTGGGGATTTTTTTTGTAGATTTCAGGAAACCGATGTTAAATGTTAAATGAACAGGTTAGGTTGAATTAGTCTTGTTTAAGCAGCATTGGAATCGGTGTATTTATCGCTCCAAAATAATTCCGTATTGGGCTTGGATGTCCTTAATCGGCAATGGATTACTCTTGTTTATCATCCTGGGATTGATAATACACAGACAATCTGCTTCCGATGCCACCTCTGTATCCCCTCTCACGGATGTTGTTCCAACCCGTGATTTACCATCAACGCCAGAATCAGCTTTAATTAATTCTACAGCCATCCCCCGTCATCGCTGGACTTATGAACAATGGGTTGAACAGTTGGGACGTGAAGCCAATGCCGCAGCGACAAACCCCCCCCAACACTTAACTATTTTAGCCGGAGATTCCCTAAGTTTGTGGTTTCCTGCTGAACTTTTACCCAGGGAAAGAACTTGGTTAAATCAAGGAATTTCAGGGGAAACCTCTACAGGATTATTAAAGCGAGTTAAATTATTTGATATCACTCAACCGGAAACTATTTTTGTCATGATTGGCATTAATGATTTAATTCGAGGCATAGACGACACCACATTATTAAATAATTATCGAGAAATTATTAGAGATTTACGTTGGGTACATCCCGATGCTCAAATCGTTATCCAATCAATTCTTCCCCATAGTGATAAAAATTCTAACTGGGAAGGACGCGAGCGCCTATTAAAAATTTCCAATCAAAGAATTCGTAACTTAAATCAAGATTTAAAATTAATTGCTCAAGAAGAAGGAGCTTATTTTTTTAATTTACATTCCCTATTTACCGATGCCGACGGCAATTTACGACCGGAATTAAGCACCGATGGTTTACACCTAAATCAACAAGGTTATTTAGTCTGGAGTTCCGCCTTAAAACTCTATAGTCAAATTACCCTAGAACAATCTTAATCACCCTTTCCCAACTATCACATCCCCGTAGGGTGCGGGTATCTCCGCGCACGCACCATCTATAACAATAAGCAGATTATTAATTTAAACTTCTTTGTATCTTTATTATTTAGGAGTTTATGACCGAGTCCTTCGAGCCACTTATATTATCGGAAAGAGAGCATATTCAAAAAAATAGGATAAATAGGATAAAATAGAATCAATAGACTAGCAAATCCTAATATGACTCCTACAGCTATTGTTAATACTCCTGGTGATACCCTGAATGTCCGTTCTACTCCTAACGGTGAAATTGTTGATATTTTGAACGATGGAACCCAGGTTGAAATAAGTGGAGATTCCGTTAATATTGAGGGTAAAATATGGACACCCATTGGGACAAATCGTTGGGTGGCTGAGAATTTTTTAACAATTATTGATACCGCAATTTTAGCCATTCCAGGCGCTAAAATAATATCCACACAAACCCAGGAACAAATTGGAGGCGGTTTACAAGTTTACCAAACTAAGTTAATTGATAATACAGGTAAAATTATTCATACCGTGCGCTGTGTTTCTGGTCGTATTGGTAAACAAATTCCCTGTGATATATCGGGAACTCAAACACCCTTACCCTTTGGGATTTATACCTTTGATGCTCCGGGTATCGTTGAAGAAGCCGACGGAGAATTTGGCGGGGTTTGGTCAGCAATTACACCAACTTTTCCCACAGAAAGAGCGGGGTTAGGTGTACATTATGACCCCTCGGCTTTTTTATCTATTTCAGAAACCGGAACATCAGGATGTTTAGCCACACCAACCATAGAAGAACGAGAGATTATGACAACCTTTATTCTTCAATATCAACCCACCCATTTAATTGTTCAAAAACCAGAAAATTAAGATTGAAATTGTTCTAAACGGGCCAGATTTTTCTCGAATATCTGAATATCTAAGTTCTCATTCTCTTGTTCAACAACAGAACGTTTGACTTGACCTAAATAGAGAGGTTGAGAAACATCTGCATCCGGGTGAACAATTGTTCTGGCGCGAATTAATAGCGGTTCTTGAAATTGCCCCCCCCGTCCAGAAGAATATAAATCCGCCGCCGCTTGACGTAATGTGGCGTTTAATTCAGTTTTGGTAATATTAGGTGAAACTGCAATTACAATCTGTCTACCATCATCATCAAACACCCGACTATAACGCGCCGCCCCAGGAATTTGAACATGATGGAATAAACCCAAACTTAGACCAAAAACCCCACCTGTTAAAACTCCTGTAAAGGCTGTAATTCCTACTAACCTAAACCGAATTCCCCATTTAAAAATAAACGAGAAGACAGTAATTATGGCAAGAACTAAAGTAGCAATTCCTATCCATTTAGCAAAGTTGAGCAATTCTGCTGTTGATAACGAGAAGTCCATGACGGCGATTAAATAAACAACATCTAAACTTATAGCTTAATCTTAAAAGGGTTACTTTGTATATTAATTTAATATTGTTTATAATCAACCCTAAAATCATGGTAGGGGTTTGGTCTCCAAACCCTCAAGAGGGTTGAAGTTGAAGACTAGACCGCTCAACTAAACCTACTCAAACCTACTCAAAGGCTGAAAGTCCAGTCATTCGTAGTGGGTCAAGCACCACAGGGTTAAACGGCAAACCCTTTATTCCCTGGTCTAAGACATCAGGAATTACTTTTCGAGTGATATTAAATGACCCATTGACATCGGCATTTAATATCCTACCATTCGCTGTTTTATACAATCCTCTAGCTATTCTATGCCCATGAAACAGTGGTTTTTTATCTCCATATTTAGGTAGAGCCTCCCCATCTAACGCACTAGATTGAGATGTATAAGATTCTTCTGTAATCACTACTTTTATTCCTTTCAATTGGGCTTTATACGTCAACATTTCCATTAACCTATAATGTGGAATATTCACAAATTGTTGATTATTCCTTTTACCTAAGTTAATTGATTGTTTCCAGGTCGCATTATGCCCAATTACTAGGATTCCGATTTGATGCTGTGTACACCAATCTATAACTCTTTTACTGGCTGTATGTAGATAATTTTCTACTCTACAGTTGCGTTTATGAGCCAGATTTTTTAATTTTTGAGATTGGGTTTGATTATGCTTGAGTTTTAGCTGGGATTGTAAACAGGAGCGTTGTTTATTGTAAAAGGTGTTAATCGCTTTTAGTGGTCTGCCTTTAATCAAAAGAGGTCTAACACCTGTTTGATTGGTAGTTACAGCCATTGNNCCTAAGTCTATACCTGCTATTTCTTGATTATTGGTTGTTTCCAGAGCTTTTTCATAAACGATTTCGATTACATAACAACTACTTTTCGGCACAATCCTCGCCTCGATTATTGACCTTTGGGATGTGGGAATTTTTATTTCACTCATGGACAGGTGACAAATTCCTTTTTTTAAGGCTTTTTTCGAGATGGATTCGTGAGGATAAGGTAAGATATTGCGCCCTTTGGTTTTATGTTTATATCCCGGAATTCGGGGTTGACCTAAGAAGTTTTCGGGATGTTTCTGCCAAGTTTTTACAGCTTGAAAATAACTTGTCCAGGCTGAATCTAATCGGCGGATGATTTGCTTACTAACTTTTGTGGGTAAGGCTTTGTAGTCTGGGGTTTGTGATAGGAGATGGTAAAGTTGGTTAAAGTTTAATTTCTGGTGGTGTTGAAAGAAGTGTTGACGATAATGATAATTAGCTAGGTTAAACAAATTTTTCGACAAAAAAGCCTTGTGGTCGAGGTCTGACCAGAGGGGATGGTTTTTTGTGATGATATGACGTTCAACTAGCTAGTAGGGGTCGAAGGAGGCTTTACAGCCCCCAACTCCCATACAAAACCGT
>DMPJ01000558.1:3964-9131 GCA_003456035.1 Planktothrix sp. UBA8402 | reverse complement strand
AATCAGCGTAATCCGTTAAATCCGTGTTCTAATTTTAATCTGTGTTAATCAGCGTAATCATCTTAAATCCGTGTTCTGATTTTTGTGCTTCTATTAAATAGGAACACCAATCACTCCAGCTTCCTCCATATAATTTAGCTTGATCAATTCCAGCCAATTCTAAAGACAATAAATTCACACAGGCGGTAACTCCTGAACCACAATAAACGATTATTTCTTCTGAGTCTTTAATATTTTGCCAGCGTTGGGATTGTTCATTTATTTTAACAAAACCTGTGGTTTCTGTCACCTCTTGCCAAGGATAATTAACCGCCCCGGGAATACATCCAGCGATGGGGTCAGTGGGTTCGGTTTTACCTAAATAGCGTTCCGGTTCCCTGGAGTCTATTAGCACAACTCCAGGTAAATCTTTTCGGGCTTTTACTGTTTCTATATTAACCAGCATTTCTGACTGAATTTCTGGCGTAAATTGTCCTAATTTTGCAGTAGGAATATTAGAACTAATCGGATATTCTGAATTTTTCCACTGGCTAAAACCGCCATCTAATAAAACAACTTGTTCATGTCCAAAATAACGTAATAACCACCACAACCGAGAAGCAAAAGCAAATCGAGAATCATCATAAGCGACAACTAAGGTCTGTTGAGAAGTTATGCCAATTTCTGATAATTTTGTCGCTAGTTTTTCGGTGTTTGGTAAGGGATGACGTCCGCCATGTTTTTGAATCGGACTTGATAAATCTTGATCTAAATCTAAATAAAATGCTCCGGGAATATGACTTTCTTGATATTGTTGTTGTCCGAGTTGGGGATTGGCTAAGGAAAACCGACAGTCTACAATCACAATATTAGGATCTTCGAGATGTTCTGCTAACCATGCGGGGGAAACAATCAGTTGAGGTTGAATCATGGCAATATTTACGGTAATGTTAGCCCTGAAGGGCTTACTACTTAAGAGGTAGAATTTGTTTTATAATTATTATATCTGATTCGTGAATAGAATTGATTGAAGATTTTTTACAGAAATTAGGAGAATAGTCATGATTGCCAATCCTCAACCCTATATTACCCGTGAACAGTACCTCGAAGGTGAAAAAAACAGTCTGGTCAAGCATGAATATATTCAAGGAGAAGTTTATGCTATGGCGGGGGCGAGTGATGCCCATATTACCATTGCAGGTAATCTTTTTGCCTTATTGAGAAATTATTTAAGAGGAAAAGGATGTCGGGTTTATATGGCGGAGATGAAAGCTGATATTGAAGTTTTAGATATCTATTATTATCCCGATGTGATTGTCACCTGTGATCCTAGAGATAAAAAATTTCAATATTTTAAACAATATCCTAAATTAATTGTTGAGGTGCTTTCCCCTGGAACAGAAGGATTTGATCGAGGTAAAAAATTTGAAGATTATCGACAGTTAGAAACCTTAGAAGAATATGTTTTAATTGCTCAAGATCGAATTAGTGTAGAATGTTTTAGAAAAAATTCCGAGGGATTATGGGTTTTATATCCTTATATATCAGAACCAGAAATTTATTTAGGGAGTCTGGATTTTCGTTGTTCGATGACTGATCTTTATGAAGATGTTGAATTTCAAGTTATAACTTGATCGAACAAACACGGTTTCTTTATTAGTTAGATGGTGCGTGCGAGAAGCTTACACACCCGACAAAGGAGGAAAGATGATCGAAAATGAACAATTAACCCCCCAATTAACCGCCGATGGTTCGTTTACCTTTTTCTCCTCGGAATTTGGAGAATTATTTCATAGTCATTTTGGCGCAAAACAGGAAGCAGAACGCAAATTTGTAGAACCTTTACAGTTAAGAAAAAAAGCTGAAATATCTCCCCTATTTTTACTTGATATTTGTTATGGTTTGGGTTATAATACAGTAGCAGCATTAACCGCCATTTGGGAAGTTAATCCTAATTGTAAAATAGAATGGATTGGCTTGGAATTTGATCAACGGATTCCCCAAGCAACCATAGATTTTAATTTACTTAATGCCTATCCTGATTATATCCAAGACATCTTAAAAGAACTAGCCCAAAATCATTATCTAAAAACCGAATTATTCAACGCTAATTTAATGATTGGCGATGCTAGAAATACCATTCAAACCGTTTACAATTCTGGGTTTAAAGCCGATGCAATTTTCCTTGACCCCTTTTCTCCGGCCACCTGTCCCCAACTGTGGACAGTAGAATTTTTAACCCTAGTTGGCCAATGTCTGAAACCCCAGGGATATTTGGCCACCTATTCCTGTTCAGCGACGGCCAGAAGTGCCTTAATCCAAGCCGGGCTACAAATTGCTTCTACCTCTCCGGTGGGGCGACGCACACCCGGGACAATAGCCAGTTTCGACCCTAGGGATTTACCCCCCCTGTCTCCCAAAGAGCTAGAACATCTACAAACTCGCGCCGCCGTCCCCTATCGAGATCCCAGTTTATCCGATACGGCGGAAGGGATTATCCTGCGACGTCAAGCTGAACAAGACACCTGCACCCTTGAACCCACATCCCATTGGAAGAAACGATGGCGCAGTGAGTCCATCTTGTGAAAAGATGGTTGAGGATACGATGATCGTGTCTGTTACTTACAATTGACACCCAAACGGTAAATGGTAGCGGTAGCAATTTTAGCGGCGGGACGCGGAACTCGCATGAAATCAGATCTTCCCAAGGTTCTGCATCAGTTGGGAGGACGCACTTTAGTTCAAAGGGTTTTAGAAAGTTGTGTTCGACTGCAACCTTCGCGTAGATTAGTGATTGTGGGCTATGGCGCTGATTTAGTCCGCGACAGTTTTCAACAAACGGATACGCAACCTACTTTAGAATTTGTTGAACAAACCGAGCAATTAGGGACAGGTCATGCAATTCAACAATTACTTCCCTATTTAAAAGACTTTACCGGAGATTTACTGGTTTTAAATGGGGATGTTCCCTTATTACGTCCTGACACTTTAGAACAGTTAATTAAAATTCACAAAGAAAATGGCAACGGGGCGACATTATTAGCAGCCCATTTCCCTAATCCTACCGGATATGGTAGGGTATTTTGTGATAGTCATAATTTAGTTAATCAAATTGTTGAAGATCGAGATTGTACCGATGCTCAAAGGCAAAATCATCGGATTAATGCTGGGGTTTATTGTTTTAATTGGCCGCAGTTAGCGAAAATTTTACCCGACCTCAAAGCCGATAATGATCAACAGGAATATTATCTCACCGATACGGTGAATTATTTAGATCAAGTGATGGCGGTGGATGTGGAAGATTATCGAGAAATTTTAGGGATTAATAGTCGCAAAGATCTAGCTAATTCCTATAAGGTTTTACAAGATTGGGTGAAAACTAATTACATGGCGGCCGGGGTAACAATTATTGACCCCGATAGTGTCACGATTGATGATACGGTACAGTTAGAACCGGATGTAATTATTGAACCCCAAACCCACCTCCGGGGAAACACAATTATTCAAACTGGAAGTCGGATTGGCCCAGGAAGTTTAATTGAAAATAGTCAGATTGGAAAAAATGTCACCGTGCAGTTTTCCGTCGTTTCTGATAGTGTTGTTGCCGATGGAACCCGCATAGGGCCTTATGCCCATTTAAGGGGTCATGCAAAAGTTGGTGAACAATGTCGGGTCGGGAATTTTGTAGAATTGAAAAATACCGAAGTGGGAAATCGGACTAATGTTGCCCATTTATCTTATATAGGAGATGCACAATTAGGCAACAATGTCAATATTGGAGCCGGAACAATTACTGCTAATTATGATGGGGTGAAAAAGCACCGAACAACTATCGGAGATCGGACTAAAACGGGCTCAAATAGTGTTTTAGTCGCCCCTCTAACCCTGGGAAATGATGTTACTGTGGCAGCCGGTTCTACTATTACGGATGATGTCCCCGATGATAGTTTAGTTATTGCCCGGGAGCGTCAAGTAATTAAACCCGGTTGGCGCTTAGAATCACCGGAATAATATTAATTGAATTAGGGAGGAGAAATTAGCATAAAATAGGATAGGATTTAGAATATCTAATGCTTTTAAATCATCCTGAAAATATGACTAAAACTTCTTCGGTGATTTCTTCCCCTAATTTGATACAACAGAATTTTCCAAGGTTATACTCATTTTGGAAATTTTCTCGTCCCCATACAATTATTGGTACAACTTTAAGCGTTTTGGGGATGTATTTAATTGCTATTAGTGAGTTTAGGCAATTTCCTGGTTTTAATTTCAGTTTCCTGGCTTTATTTTGGAGTTGGTTAGCTTGTATTTGTGGTAATATTTATATTGTGGGATTAAATCAACTCGAAGATATTGAAATCGATCAGATTAATAAACCCAATTTACCCTTAGCATCGGGAGAATATTCCCGGTTTCAAGCTCAAATTATTGTCGGAATAACGGGAATTTCAGCTTTAACTATTGCCGCCTTTCAAGGCTATTATTTATTAGGGATGGTAACGATTAGTCTACTGTTGGGGACAGCTTACTCCTTACCTCCTATCCGCTTAAAACGGTTTCCCTTTTGGGCGGCATTTTGTATTTTTACTGTTAGAGGAATTATCGTTAATTTAGGGTTATATTTACACCTAAGTTGGATTTTATCAGCAAAATCAATATCATCAATTCCGATAATTACCCCGGCGGTTTGGGCGTTAACCTTATTTGTTTTAGTGTTTACCGTTGCGATCGCAATTTTCAAAGATATTCCTGATTTAGAAGGCGATCGCCAATTCCAGATTAACACATTAACCATAAATTTAGGAACCGTAACAGTATTTAATTTATCTCGATGGATACTCACTATTTGTTATCTAGGAATGATTCTAGGGAGTTTTCTCTTACAATCTTCCTTAAATCCCATATTTTTAGGATTAACTCATTTAATCTTATTAACAGTATTATGGTGGCGCAGTCAAACAATTGATTTAAGCAATAAACAATCAATTACCCAATTTTATCAATTTATTTGGAAACTGTTTTTCCTAGAATATTTAATCTTTCCCCTTTCGGCGCTTATAACTTAACCGTAGGGTGCGTAAGCAACGCGCACGCACCATCTTAAACTATCAGATAGACTTTCCCTCAAAATTTCTATTACCCATTCCCCATTACGGATTTAAGAAGATTACGCAGATTAACACAGATT
>DMPJ01000558.1:0-3919 GCA_003456035.1 Planktothrix sp. UBA8402 | reverse complement strand
TGCGCTTCGCTTACGCACCCTACCAGAAGTTAGATGGTGCGTGCGCTTTGATAGCCGCACCCTACCAGAAGTTGGTGATATTATATCCCAATTCTTGGATCATTTTTCTTAATAAAGGTAAACTTAATCCGATCACATTGGTATGACATCCTTCTAATTTTTCAATAAACAAACCACCCTTACCTTCAATAGCAAAACATCCGGCACAATTTAAAGGTTCTCCTGTCTCAATATAGGCTATAATTTCACTATCAGAAATATTAGAAAAATAGACATTAGTAGTTTGAGAATAGACTAATATTTGATTGGTAGAAACATTAATTAAGGCATGACCAGTATGCAGTTGTCCAACTTGACCCCGCATCGTTTGCCAACGAGCGATCGCTTCTTCTATATTAGCAGGTTTGCCATAAATTTCTCCCTCAACAGCCAAAACCGAATCACACCCCAAAACCAAGATAATTTCCTCCTCAATTTTAGGAGAATTAACTAAGGTTTGGGTGACAACTTCTGCTTTACATTGGGCAAGTTTTTGAACTAATTGCACCGGATCAGAATCTTGGATTTGAGACTCATCAAAATCACTAGAAATAATAATTGGCTGAATACCAATAGTTTCTAATAACCGTTTCCGGGCTGGAGAAGCAGAAGCTAAAATAAATGTGATTCGATTTGGCTGAGTCATAAACGCAATTGAAATCAATTAATAAACTTTAAAAGATTGCACAACTTGTTTTAAAAGTTGTTGAGCTTTTTGCCAACGTTTTTCAGTAGTAGAAACATTTAATGTAAATAGGTTTCCGCGACTAATAGTAACACTAGCAAAGTCATGACGTTTTTGTTGATTCGGAAGTTGTACCGCGTATTCTAACCAATAATAAAGATTCGATCCTTTCTCAAAAGATTCGGCACTAATCAGTTCTGCGGTGCGTCCTGAACCTTCAGGGGCGATCGCTTTTTTACTCAATGTATATCCTACCTCAGTGGGTGTACCAATGGACGATAGGGTTTGCTTAGAATTAGAAACCGGATTAATCACCACACTGACATTTTCACCTTGTTCAATCATATCGTGAAGTACCGTATCCGGGCCGTTAGAAACACTCACCTGTGTCCATCCGTTAGGATAGACAAATTCATAACCATCTGTGGTATCCACAAAGCTATTTAATCCCGCGCCAACGGATATACAACCTGTTAAGCTAAGGCTAAAACAGACTAAAGCAATTGCCAAAATTCGTTTGAACATTTGATCGTTTTCCTTATAAAATCGTGAATGAGTGCATTTTGTTGTGATCAGGGTGATCCCAATTTTCCTATTTTCTCATTATTCGGGCTTTTGGTTTCAATTTTTATTAATTTGGAGTTAGAATTATCGGAGAATTTATGATTAATTATGGGTTTATAGATGAAGAATTAAGAAGCCCTGAAGGGCTTACTACTTTTGGTAGTTTATCTCAAATTTTTGTCAGGTTTTATGGCACAATTGATAGAGTATTAGAGACGGTCAGGTATTTTTTATGACTAAGTTTGTTTTTATAACGGGTGGAGTGGTATCGAGTATTGGCAAAGGAATTGTTGCCGCTAGTTTAGGACGTCTGCTCAAGTCGCGGAATTATTCCGTATCAATTCTTAAACTTGATCCCTATATTAATGTTGACCCTGGAACTATGAGTCCGTTTCAACATGGCGAAGTTTTCGTTACCGATGATGANNGATTTGGGACATTATGAACGCTTTACCGATACCTCTATGTCCCGTCTTAATAGTGTCACGGCCGGAGCTATTTATCAAGCGGTAATTAATAAAGAACGTCGGGGAGACTATCAAGGAGGAACTGTTCAAGTCATTCCTCATATTACCAATGAATGTAAAGAACGCATTCATCGAGTGGCAAAAAATACTAATCCCGATGTTGTTATTACTGAAGTTGGAGGAACAGTTGGTGATATTGAATCCTTACCTTTCTTAGAAGCAATTCGTCAATTTCGTAAGGATGTTGGCCGCAAAAATGTGATTTATTTGCACGTTACTTTAATTCCTTGGATTGGTGCTGCGGGGGAAATGAAAACTAAACCGACCCAACATTCGGTTAAAGAATTACGATCAATTGGGATTCAACCAGATATTTTAGTTTGTCGTTGCGATCGCCAAATTCCCCTAGGAATTAAAGAAAAAATTGCTGGATTTTGTGATGTAGAAGCCGATTGTGTAATTACCTCACGGGATGCCGATAGTATTTATGAAGTCCCCTTACTTTTAGAGCGAGAAGGACTTGCCGAACAGAGTTTAAAACTGTTACAATTAGAACAACGACAACCTAATTTAACCGCATGGGAAACTTTAATTGATCGGCTTTATCATCGAGATCTAAATACAAAATGTCCTCTCCCCCATCCTAAAATTACGATTGCCATTGTGGGCAAATATGTACAATTAAGTGATGCCTATTTATCCGTTGTTGAAGCCCTACGTCATGCGGCTGTTCAAGTGGGGGCAGAACTAAATTTAGAGTGGATTAACGCCGAAGATATTGAAGGAAATAATCCCGAAAATTACCTCCAAAATGTACAAGGAATTGTCGTACCAGGAGGATTTGGACAGCGAGGAACCGATGGCAAAATTGCAGCGATTGAATATGCGCGGGAACAAAAAATCCCCTTCCTGGGATTATGTTTAGGGATGCAATGTTCTGTAATTGAATGGGCGCGTCATATTGCTAGACTAGAACGAGCGCATAGTGCGGAATTTGATCCTGAAACTCCCAATCCGGTGATTAATTTATTACCAGAACAGCAAGATGTAGTAGACTTAGGGGGAACCATGCGTTTAGGGTTATATCCTTGCCGATTACAACCGGATACTTTAGCATTTAAACTGTATCAACGGGAAGTAGTTTATGAACGCCATCGTCATCGTTATGAATTTAATAATGCCTACCGGACATTATTCTTAGAATCTGGTTATACTATTAGTGGAACTTCTCCCGATGGTCGTTTAGTAGAAATTATTGAATTACCAAACCATCCCTTTTTCGTTGCTACCCAATTTCACCCCGAATTTCAATCCCGTCCGAATAGTCCTCACCCCCTATTTCAAGGATTTGTAGCAGCAGCAACCAATTTATTAGAAATAAGCCAAACTGCAACTACAGAAGCAACCAATGGACGATTAGACCCGACCGGGTTGCATCCAAATTCCCTATTTAATTCTCCGGCTGAATTATCCTAAAATTGTCAATTCAGTCAGAAAAAAAGACCAGGGGCATCAACTTCTAATCTCAGGGGAAATTTAGATCCGACCTAATCAGCAATCATTTTATGATGATAGAGAATAGGTAAGTGATCATTTTCCTCCGGTCTGTTGATCTGATTTATAAAGCGAGTTGATTCCTGGGAATGATTCACAGGTCTGAGGAGGTTTTGTGGCATACTGGATAAAAATGAATTATGAGCAAGAAACATATCTAATTGATCTCGATAGTGTTAGTGCGTTTGCATCTGGATTTAACAAACGGATTACTTTTTGGTTGCCTGCTAATGGCAAACAGATTATTATTAATAATCAGAATAATCCTAAAACCTATGAGGATATTTTAGGCTACATTCAAAAAATTACAACCCATTGCTTAACTAACTATTGGGTTAAAATTATTTATGATCGTCATGAATATATTATTGATTTGAATCGTCTTAATACTTTCGTCCTTGATTCAAGTAAACGCATCACATTTTGGCTTCCCGATGGCAAAGAACCCATTATTATTAACCCTCAAACCAATGCCGAAGCCTATGCTAAAATTTTAGATTTTATCCATAACAAAACAGGACATTCTTTGCCATGAGGGAATTACGAATTACGAATTACGAATTACGAATTACGAATTACGAATTACGAATTACGAATTATGAATTACGAA
>DMPJ01000560.1 GCA_003456035.1 Planktothrix sp. UBA8402 | reverse complement strand
GGTTTCTGGAAGAAACCCGGTTTCTCTGTCTTTACCAACCATTAAAACGGCCATTTCCAGTTGACAATTTCATCTTTGTCAATGCCATGTTCATGGGCATAATTGACATTTTCGATGATAGCATTTTTCATCCGTTCCCGGACATAAGCCGCCGCCGAACCCAATTTAGGAACCCGGTCAATTACGTCTATAACCAGATTAAAACGGTCAACTTGGTTATTAATTGCCAACTCCAAGGGAGTATTAATATTCCCCTTCTCTTTGTACCCTCTAACGTGCATATTCGCGTGATTTTTCCGACGATAAGCCAACTTGTGAATTAACCAAGGATAGCCATGGAAATTAAAGATAATCGGTTTATCTGTGGTAAACAAACTATCAAAATCTCGGTCGGATAAACCGTGTGGATGTTCCGTATCCGGTTGTAACTTAAATAAATCCACCACGTTGACAAACCGAACTTTCAAATCAGGAATTTCTTCGCGTAAAATTGCCGTGGCTGCGAGAGATTCCATGGTTGCCACATCACCACAACCTGCCATAATCACATCAGGAATATCAGCATCTTTTCCACAATCATCAGTGCTGGCCCATTCCCAAATTCCAATCCCTTTTGTACAATGTTTAATCGCCTCATCCATTGTTAAAAATTGCAGATGTTTCTGTTTATCTGCCACAATCACATTGATATAGTTGGTACTCTTTAAACAATGGTCGGCAACGGATAATAAACAGTTAGCATCGGGGGGTAAATAAATTCGGGTGACACTGGCACTTTTATTCGTTACCACATCTAAAAATCCGGGATCTTGATGACTAAACCCGTTATGATCTTGACGCCAAACCGTTGAAGATAAGAGAATATTCAAAGAAGAAATTGGCGCTCGCCAAGACACTTCATTTCGGCAAATATCCAACCATTTCGCGTGTTGGTTGAACATGGAATCAATGACGTGAGCAAAGGCTTCATAGGTATGGAAAAATCCATGACGTCCGGTGAGTAAATAGCCTTCTAACCATCCTTCTAAGGTATGCTCACTCAACATTTCCATCACCCGGCCATCGGTTGCCAGTTCACCGCCATCTACATCTTCGGGGAAAAAATCTCCCATCCAGGTTTTTTTACTAACCTCATAAATCGCATTTAAACGATTAGAAGCCGTTTCGTCGGGGCCAAATACCCGGAAATTTTGCAGATTATTCCGCATCACATCCCGCAGGAAATTCCCCAGGGGTTTGGTATTTTCCACACCTGACTTACCCGGATATTCCACAGGCACACCATAGCTACGAAAATCTGGCAACCGCAGGTCTTTCCGCAGCACACCCCCGTTAGCATGGAGACTGGCACTCATCCGCTTTGTGCCTTGGGGGGCCAAAGCTTTCAGTTCAGGAATTAAACGGCCATTTTCGTCAAACAGTTCTTCGGGTTTATAACTCCGCATCCAATCTTCTAATAACTTGAGATGGGTGGGGTTGGTGGTAACATCGGCCATCGGCACTTGGTGCGCCCGCCAGAAACCTTCAACTTTATGGCCATTGACCTCGGTCGGGCCAGTCCAGCCTTTCGGACTCCGCAATACAATCATCGGCCACAGGGGACGTTTAGCCACTCCCGTTGACCGAGCTTCGGCTTGAATGGCTTTAATTTCGGAAATGGTTGTTTCTAGGATAGCTGCCATTTTTTGGTGCATCAAAGCCGGGTCTGACCCTTCGACAAAATAGGGTTTATAGCCATAACCTTTAAATAAGGCTTCTAATTCCTCATGGCTAATCCGCGATAAAATAGTTGGGTTAGCGATTTTGTAGCCATTCAAATGTAAAATGGGTAACACCGCCCCATCCCGAATCGGGTTCAGAAATTTGTTAGAATGCCAAGCAGTGGCTAAAGCCCCAGTTTCGGCTTCTCCGTCTCCCACCACACAAACGGAGATTAAATCGGGGTTATCAAATACAGAACCATAAGCGTGGGATAAACTATATCCTAACTCGCCCCCTTCATGGATGGAACCTGGGGTTTCTGGGGTGCAGTGGCTACCAATTCCGCCGGGGAAAGAGAACTGTTTGAAGAATTTTTGCATCCCCTCGGCGTCTTCGCTGATATTGGGGTAAATTTCTGAATAGGTTCCCTCTAAGTAAACTGGAGCTAATACCCCGGGCGCACCATGACCCGGCCCAGCTAGATAGATCACATCCAGGTCATACTTTTTAATCAGTCGGTTGAGGTGAATGTAGATGAAGCTCAACCCGGGACTGGAACCCCAATGTCCTAACAAACGATGTTTGACATCTGAGGGAGTTAGAGATTCTTTTAACAGAGGATTTTCTCGTAAATAAATCATGCCAACGGCTAGATAATTACAAGCTCGCCAGTAGGCGTTAATCTTACGCAGTTCGTCCTCACTCAGAGGGTTACTCGTCTCAATGGGTCTATCTGGTGCAGATACCATAAGTCCTGACTGTTATAAAGGGTTTTCGTTTTTCAACGCTTAAGATCATCAGATATCGTTAAACTGCTGTTTGCTGTTTGAGCGATACCATCAGGTCAAAATTGTTTTAGATTGTAGCACAGGTTTTTGAATTTAGAGATATTCTATTTTTATTCTTCCTATTTTTTTAAGATTTGCTCGCAGATCAGAAACATTAACAGAAGATTAAGATTAAATTCTGAAAAGTTAAGGATTTTCTGAGAATCTGATATGTTAAGCTAACTTATCCCTCAAAGTCTCCCTTATTAAGGGGGATTTAGGGGATCAGATCAATCCTATTATTTTACTAAAATTATGAGTGTTAAATTGTATTTTCTACGACATGGAGAAACCACCTATAGTCAACAGGGCGGTTATTGTGGAAATTTAGATCCCGAATTAACTGAAAATGGCTTAAAAATGGCGGATCAATTTGCCCAATCTTATCAGAATTTACCTTGGACGGCTGCGTTTATTAGTCCGATGAAACGAACTATTGCCACAGCAAAACCGTTGTGTGATCTAGTGGGTTTAGAAATGCAATTTCGAGAAGGTTTAAAAGAAATTGCCTATGGAAAATGGGAAGGACAACTTCCCCAAACCATTAATGAAAATTACCATGATGATTATGTTCGTTGGTTAACTGATCCGGGTTGGAATGCACCGACGGGAGGAGAAAAAGGAATTGATATTGCTCGCCGTTCTTCCCAGGTCATTCAAGAAATTGAAGAACGTTATCCATCGGGTAATATTCTAATTGTATCTCATAAAGCCACGATTAGAATTATGTTATGTGAATTATTAGGAATTGATATTGGTAGATTCCGCGATCGCATTGCTATGCCAACAGGGGCCGTTAGTGTAGTAGAATTATCTGCTCACGGGCCGTTATTACATACTTTAGCGGATCGCTGTCATTTAGATGAAACCTTACGGTCTTCTATTGGGACTTAAAATAGGGATTTAAAGGATTAATCCAATGACAAAAAAGGTTGAATTGCAATTACAATTTTACTTAATTTATCCCATGAAAATATTAGTATTAAATGCAGGTTCAAGTTCTCAAAAAAGTTGTCTGTATGAAATTAAAGAACCAGCATTACCCGACTATCCCTTACATCCGATTTGGGAAGCAAATATTGATTGGACAGCTTCAAAAGAATTAGGTTTAATGACCGTCAAAACTCCAGGAGTGAAACAAGAATATCCATTAGATTTAAAGTCTAAACAAGAGGCGATCGCGCAATTGTTTAACACTCTAATTTCAGGGGAAACAAAAGTATTAAATAATTTCTCAGAAATTACAATAGTTGGTCATCGAGTTGTCCATGGAGGTTCAGAGTATTCAGAAGCAACATTAATTGATCAAAAGGTAAAGTCAACAATTCGAGATTTAATTCCCCTCGCTCCCAGTCATAACCCCGCCCATTTAGAAGGAATTGAAGCCGTAGAAACCCTATTAGGAAATGTTCCCCAAGTAGCAGTTTTTGATACCGCATTCCATCGAACTATGCCCGATTATGCCACAGTTTATCCCATTCCCTATCAATATTTTCAAGATGGAATCAAACGCTATGGATTTCATGGGACTAGCCATAAATATTGCGCTCAAAAAACCGCAAAAATTCTAGGAAAACCTTTAGAATTTTTAAAATTAATTACCTGTCATTTAGGGAATGGATGTTCCTTAGTCGCTATTAAAGATGGGATTAGTATTAATACAACGATGGGATTTACCCCCCTAGAAGGATTAATGATGGGAACCCGAAGCGGTTCTATTGATCCATCTATTGTATTATATTTATTCAGTCAATATAAATATGATATTCAGCAAATTAATCAAATTTTAAATAAAGAATCGGGGTTAAAAGGTATTGTCGGGGAGTCGGGAGATCTGCGATATGTGTTAACAGAAATGAACGCTGGAAATGCTCAAGCAAAGCTGGCTTTTGAGATGTATATTCATCACTTGAAAATGGGAATCGGACAAATGTTAGCTAATTTAGGCGGTTTAGATGCGTTAGTTTTTACCGCCGGAGTCGGAGAACACGCCGAAAAAGTTCGAGAAGTTGCTTGTCAAGGATGGGAGTTTTTAGGCCTAAAATTAGACTTAGAAAAAAATGCCTCTCACCCGGTTGATCAAGAGATTTCAACAGCAGATTCAAAGGTTAAAATATTAGCGGTTCATACGGAGGAAGATTGGGCGATCGCTTCTGAATGTTGGCATATATTTAATTCCTATACACAAAAATAAATTGTCGGGATGGGTTCTGAATTAAGATATAATTGAATAAACTATCAAAAAAAATCAACCATCCCCACCCCAGATTAGAAATCGGGTTTCTATATAAATCTTTTGTTTGTGATCAATAATCTTGATCAGAAACCCGATTTCTATTAAGGTTTAACACTATGAATCACTTGTAAACTTCCTCCCGCATAAAGTTGAGGGGGATTGACATTAAAGCCAATTTGTGATAAAGTTTGAACCAAATCTGTTTTTAACAGTTGCCAAGCCGTTTCCGTTTCAAATAACCAGAGAAACATTGCTACCCCTGGCCAGAATAGGGGATTAGTAGGGGAATGAAAGTCAACCAGGGTAAAAATTCCTCCCGGTTTGAGGACGCGATAAATTTCATTGAGAATTTGTTGCAATTGTGCAGGGTTCATCTCATGCAATGCGGCACTGGTGTGAACCAGATCAAAGCTGTTATCGGCAAAGGGCATATTTTCCGCAAACGCTTCTACATATTGCGCTTGGGGAACATGGCTCTGGGCGCGTTTGAGGGAAAGGGGGGAAGCATCTAAGCCCGTGACATTCTGGGAATACTCAACTAACACCGCCGTTGCTTGTCCACTCCCACAACATAAGTCCAGAACTTTGGTTTCCGGTGTCAAGGTTAACCCGGTTAAGGGTAACTCCCGAAACCGACGTTCACCCCCGACACTCAAGGCTGCCAGTCGGGAAATGGTATCATAGAGCCATTGATAGCGGTAACTTAAACTTCTGAGGATGGTTGCCATATTGAGAAAAATTTTGATAAACGAAAAGATCGACTAACCCACAAGGACAATATATTATTAAAATAGTTAATAAATCTTAGGACAGGGAAACTGTAACCGCTATGGGACGAGTCGGAGTCTTACTGCTAAATCTGGGCGGGCCAGAGCAACTGCAAGATGTTCGCCCCTTTTTGTACAATCTATTTTCAGACCCAGAAATTATTCGTTTGCCCTTTGCTTGGATGCAAAAGCCTCTGGCTTGGATAATTTCGACTCTGCGCTATCAGAAGTCCCAAAGGAATTATAAGGCGATTGGGGGCGGTTCTCCCCTGCGACGAATTACAGAAGAACAGGCTCTTGCCTTACAAGCGTCTTTACAGGAAAAAGGTCAGGATATTCGGGTGTATGTGGGGATGCGCTATTGGAACCCGTTTACCGAAGAAGCGGTGGCCAAAATTAAACGTGACCAAATTGAAGAATTAGTTATTTTACCTTTATATCCGCAATTTTCAATTAGTACCAGTGGTTCGAGTTTTCGGGTTTTAGAAAAACTTTGGCAACAAGATCCCAGTTTACAAAAAATTGATTATACAGTGGTTCCGTCTTGGTATAATCGCCCGGGTTATTTACAAGCAATGGCGGAATTAATTGAGCAGGAAATTGAACATTGTGAACATCCAGAACAGGTGCAAATTTTCTTTAGCGCCCACGGAGTTCCGGTTAGTTATGTTGAAGAAGCGGGAGATCCTTATCGTGATGAAATTGAGGGATGTACGGCTGCAATTATGCAGACATTAAACCGTCCTAACCCCCATGTTTTAGCCTATCAAAGTCGAGTTGGCCCGGTGGAATGGTTGAAACCTTATACGGATGAAGTTATTCTTGAACTAGCTAAACAAGGGGTGAAAGAATTAGTTGTTGTTCCGATTAGTTTTGTATCTGAACATATTGAAACTTTAGAAGAAATTGATATGGAATATCGAGAACTGGCGGAGGAAGCCGGGATTGAAAAATTCCATCGAGTTCCGGCATTAAATACCCATCCGGTGTTTATTAATGATTTAGCAGATCTGGTTATAGAAGCCTTAGATGCTCCTAATATTAAGTTCTCCGATGTCGCACATCCGGGCAAAAAAACCAAGATGTATCCTCAAGAAAGCTGGGAATGGGGACTCACAACCACCGCCGAGGTTTGGAATGGTCGGTTAGCCATGTTAGGAATGATTGGCATATTATTAGAAATCATTACCGGACAAGGCCCCCTACATTTCATTGGGTTGTTGTAGGAAGGATTTGGGATGTTGGGTTTGAGAAAATAAAGCAGTGCGAGCGTCCTCGCTCGCTAACTAAACCCCCAATTAAATTCCCAAT
>DMPJ01000359.1 GCA_003456035.1 Planktothrix sp. UBA8402 | reverse complement strand
GGCATTAATTGATCCAAGGCTTCAATCATGGTAACTTCACAACCTAAAGCCGTATAAATATCAGAAAATTCTAATCCGATATAGCCACTTCCAATAATAGCAATCCATGGGGGTAGGGATTCTAATTTGATCGCATCATCACTGGTAAAAACTGTTTTGTGATCAATTGTAATTCCCGGGGGAACAAAAGGAACAGAACCAGGTGCTAAAATAATATCTTTAGCGGTAATAGTTTTTTCTCCATTATTAGTTTCAACGGTAACTTTATTCGCCCCGGAAACTTTACCCCAACCTGGGATCACATCAACCCCTAAGCGCTTCAAACTATTGGTCAAGTCACCCCGAAGTTTAGTTACAATTGTATCGGCATGGTTGGCAATTTGTTCGCGATCAAAACTGACTTGTCCTAACTGAATCCCCAAATTTTTTAAGTGATGGGTATTATGTAATTCTCTGACCCGTCCCGACGCCGCTAATAGAGCTTTAGAGGGAATACAGCCTCGGTTAACACAAGTTCCCCCCATTTCCGCCGCTTCAATAATTGCGGTTTTCAAGCCACAACCGACGGCGTGGATAGCAGCACCATGTCCGCCAACTCCCGCACCAATAATCACTAAATCGTAATCCATATTCTGTTACTACTCTATTGGGATTAAAAAATATTACCGTTTTCCCTGTCCCTTGCCAACTCAATAACCTTTACAAACCTAAAATTAGTTTGGTCTGACCCCTCCTTTTTGCGGTAAGCTAGACTCGATTACTTTGTTTGTAACTATCTATCTTAACATGAAAAGCAAACTAGCTACTATTACCTTAAGTCTGATTTTATCAGTGATTTTACCTTTACAAAGTTTGGCTGGAACCGTTTTAGAAGAAATCAAAAGAACCGGAGTTTTAAAAGCAGGAGTCCGACAAGATGCACCGCCATTAGGATTTGTTTCAGCCGATGGAAAGTGGGAGGGATATTGTATTAAATTAATGGATTTATTAGGAGAAAGATTGCAAAAACAGTTGAAACTAAGTAAACCCATAGAGGTACAATTAATTCCCTCAAATTTGCAAAATCGGGAACAATTAGTCAGGGAAGGAAAAATTTATTTAGAATGCGGCCCTAATACTATTGTCCGCAATCCAGAATCAGGTATTGCTTATTCTGATCGGTTTTTAGCAACGGGAGTTCACTTATTAGTTAGACCGGATAATCAATCTTATATTAACCCATCGGGAGCCTTAGAAGCTATTTCCATTGGAGTTTTACCTGCCTCCTTAACCCAACAGTTTATTAGCAGTCGCTATTCTTTAGCAAAAGTTGTAGAATACCCAGGAGTTGATGGTCGAAAAAATGCTGTTGAAGATGTAGTTCAAGGTCGTTTAAATGCCTTCGCCAGCGATGGGTTATTATTAATTGGGGAAGTGTTGAGAAATCCAGGAATTAAACCTCAAGATTATGCTTTAATTCCCAAGGAACCTTTAACTTGTGAATTTTATGGAATGATTCTTCCCGCCGGAGATATTTCTTGGATTAATACAGTAAATTCTTTAATTTTAGTCGAAGAAACGGTTAATATTTTAACGGGACTGTACGGAAAAGATTCAGATTATGTAAAAACCTTGGAAGCGGCTCATAATAAATGCTTACCGTAAACAGGCAAAATTCCTAGATAAGTCAACCCCAAGGTCTAATCTTTAAACGGGTATCCTTGAGAATATCCAGGGATATCCCGATTCTTTTCCAAACAGTTGTTTTTTAATCCAAAAAATGCCACAATATTAATAATTCTAGGATTACGCCCAGTCTGAGGCAATAGCATGAGCGACATCACACCTCCCGAACCTGTTCTTGGTAATACGTCCTCTTTATCAATTCTATTTCTCAATCGCTGCGTTGAGCAGGTGTTTGCGGAAATTTTAGATCCCAATACGGAGCTATTCCCAACCAATGCTACGATTTTGGGAGAATCTTATCTTGAATTTAAGGCAATTCTTCAGCAAGTTCGACAAAATAACTATCAGCAATTATTACCGACATTAATCGCCGGATTACAATTTATTTTAGGTCGAGAAGCTGATGAAAATAATGACCTAGAATCGGCTCTCTACCATTATCGTCGGAGTTTAGAATATTGGCCATCGGCTTTGGCTAAAGGAAACTTAAAAATGCTCTCGATGTCCAACCGAGAAACTATTCTCCCTAATCATTTTATAGAACAAATGGGCGGGGTTTTATTTCATTTGGGGTTATCTTTTGCTACTTTAGCTCAGTCCGAGGAAAAATCAAAAAGTACCGAGAATTTGCAAGAGGCTAGAAACTATTTTGAGCAAAGTTTAGATATTTTTGAAAAAGTTAGTCGTCCCGATTTAATGTCTAAATTTATTGGGGAATTAAACACAGTTTTAAAACAATTAGAGGAATGGGGAGCATTACAAAAAACTGCCCAAAAAGCCATTCAGTTACATATTTCCTATGCTTCAGAAGCCCAGTTAGCTAAGGATTATGTCTTCTTAGCCGAAGCTGCTTTACATGAATCTAAGTGGGTACACGCCAATCAATTAGCAGAGTTAGCATTAGCAATTGAAGGTCAATCCGCCTATGGTGACCCGATGAGTACCTCCGGAACTTCTGGTAATTCCTATCTTTATTTATTGGCGGAATCAAAACAAGAATTACAACAATGGGAAACGACAGTTAAACAACTAGAAGCAGCCTTAAAAAAAACTAATCCGGAAAATGATCCCAAGGGTTATATAAAAATTTTAACGGCGTTACACAAACTTTATTTTGACCAAGATTTATATATTGAAGCGTCTCGTTTAAAAGAAGAAAAAATTAAAATAGAATATCAATATGGGTTACGCGCTTTTATTGGTGTTCGTACCTTACAAGCGCAATTTAAGTCCAATCAGGAACAACAGTCTATTGCTTTAGAAATTCAAAATTCTGACCGTTTAAATGATGTTCAAGCCTTATTTGAACGCATTCAAGACCCCGAGAATAAACTAATTATTCTTCATGGGGAATCTGGCGTCGGTAAAAGTTCATTACTGAATGCGGGAATTGTACCCAAGTTATTAGAAGAACGTTCTCGTAATTCTAATATTGCTACACCTATTTTACTACGAATTTATACGGATTGGTTACGAGAACCAGACCCAAAAACCTGGAACTTGAATTCGGTTTTAAATTTACTCAGACAAAATGACCAAAATCAGATTCCAACGGTATTAATTTTTGATCAATTTGAAGAATTTTTTGTAATTTGTCAGAAATTAGAACAACGATTACCGTTTTATGAGTTTTTAAAAGAAAGTTTGACTTTTGCTTCAATTACGATTTTACTATCTTTAAGAGATGACGCTTTACATTATTTATTAGAATGCGATCGCCGCACTAATTTAGAAGATGTAATTCATGCTGAAATCCTATCAAGGAAAGTGCTTTATGGTTTAGAAAACTTTACTTTAAATCAAGCAAAAACTTTAATTAAAAATCAAGTTGAACGGGCTAAATTCAAGATAGAACCTGATTTAATGAATCAATTAATTCAGGATTTAACCGTTGATATTGATCGAATTAGACCGATTGAATTACAAATAATTGGGACGGAATTACAAGCCAATGATATTCAAACCCTAGAACAATATAGAAAGATTGGAGAATATCCTAAACAAAAAATGTTAGAGCAGTTTTTGGATCAAATTATTCGAGATTGTAGTAGCGCCAAAAATGAACGAACAGTAATTAAAATTTTCTATGCTTTAACCAGTGAACAAGAACACCGTCCCTTGAAAACTAGCAAAGAATTAACCCAAGAATTAACTACAGAATTTAGTAAAATTGAACCCTTTTTAGAAGTCTTAGTAGAAGAAGGATTAATTTTACATATTCCTGACATCCCCGATGATCATTATCAACTTACCCATGATTATTTGGTGGCTTTGATTCGTCAACAAAAAGGAGAACGATTAATTGCTAAGTTAGAATTAGAACGGGATCAAGCCCAACGCAAAATTATTGAGGAAAAACCTAATAGTTTTGTCAATCGTGTGATCGCCTCTGTATTCCGTTGGATTAACGCTGATTAATATGGACAATACAACCCAAACAGAACTAGAAAAAATGCTGGCGGGAGAATTGTATCTCGCCAATGATCCTGAGTTAGTGATCGGGCGTAAACGCGCTTCTAAATTAACTCGTTTATACAACAGCACCACGGAAGACGAGTTAGAAACCCGTCAACTAATTCTATTAGAATTATTTGGTAAAATCGGAAATAATTTATACATTACCCCTCCGTTTTATTGTGACTATGGCTGTTATATTAAAATGGGAAATAATGTTTATATGAACTTTAATTGTGTGATTTTAGACTGCAATTATGTTGAGATTGGGGATCATGTTTTATTAGCGCCTAACGTTCAAATTTATGCCGCCTATCACCCTATTGATCCTGAATTACGCCTGACTGGAAAAGAATTAGCCGCACCAATTAAAATTGGTAATAATGTTTGGATTGGCGGCGGTGCAATTATTTGTCCGGGAGTAGAAATTGGTGATCATACTACCATTGGAGCCGGGAGTATTGTGGTTGATAATATTCCTCCACGAGTCCTAGCTGCGGGGAATCCTTGTCGGGTGATTAGGAATTTATGATAAGAGAAAAAAAAGAGAGACGCGCCGTGACACGTCTCTACGGTAGGGAGATTTAATTA
>DMPJ01000080.1:334-7537 GCA_003456035.1 Planktothrix sp. UBA8402 | reverse complement strand
TAACGGTTGCGATCGCCATAATTTTAAGATTAATAATTTCTGGGTTTAATGTGATTTTTTTCTGTTATTCCTGATTAATTTATTGTAGGCGGAAATACTTTAGATAAATCTAAGGTTAAATCAGGAAAACACGGTAAGATTATAGACTCGTTAGGCAAATAAATCAATTTATTGCGATAACCAAACTCTCCTTGTAAGTTTTGATAGGGTTGACGATAATATTCTAAACAAAAACTAACTAAATTAAAGATCCAATAATCGCTAATATTATTCTCAGCATAAACCGATAGTTTTGTAGTTTGATCATAGTCTAAAGATGAATCAGAAATTTCAATCAAGAGTAGAATATCTTCCGTTTTAGGATGACCGTTTAAATAGTCATCTTCTTTATTTTTAACAATCACTCGATCCGGTTCCGGTTCACTATAAGATGATAAAATAATAGGTTGTTGTCCTCTTAAGGTTGCCCGTTCTCCAATAAGTTTGTATAGTTCTCGTTCTAAGCGAGTTTCACAAACCGAGTGGGAAGTTCCTTTTGCTGCCATTTCAATGATTTCTCCGCGAATAAGTTCAACTTTATCGTCTATTTTTAAAAATCCTAATTGAGTCAGGCGGTGATAGTCTTCGATGGTAAATTTTTTAACGGTTGCGATCGCCATAATTTAAAATAAAAATAGGATTTATTATTCATTATAATGCAGTGCGAGCGTCCTCGCTCGCTAACTATAATAAAAACTCGCTACAATATTATAACCTCGGCACGGATTATTATATCTATCCAATAGATAATAATTAGCGAGCGGGGACGCTCGCACTACTGAGAGATTTTAACAATATTAATTAAAATACTTCTGCACCTTCAAACTGTTTAATATTTTGCAGTTTTGCGGACTCTCCACAGGTGCGAGGAGTGGGTAACATTTTGCCAGGGTTGGCTAAACCTTTGGGGTTAAAAACTGTTCTTACCCATTGCATTGTTTCTAAATCAACTTCGTTAAACATTTGGGGCATATAACACTTTTTATCCGCACCAATACCATGTTCTCCCGATAAACTACCGCCCACTTCCACACATATTTTTAGAATTTCTCCCCCAATTTCTTCAACGGTTTCTAATGCACCTGGAACGGAATTATCATATAAAATCAAAGGATGTAAATTGCCATCCCCGGCATGAAATACATTGGCAATGCGATAACCATATTTTTCCCCTAATGCTTCAATTTCTTTTAAAACATAAGCCATTTTTGTCCGAGGAATTACGCCATCTTGAACATAATAATCAGGACTGACATGACCTGCTGCTGCGAAAGCTGCTTTCCGTCCTTTCCAAATTTTTAACCGATCTTCTGCATTACTAGCGGTGGTAATATTTCTCGCCCCATTGTTTCTACAAATTTCACTAACTCGTTGTTTATTAGTATCAACTTCTACCTGTAAACCATCTAATTCAACTAATAGAATTGCCCCCGCATCACGGGGATATAAACCAATTTTAACCACGTCTTCAACGGCATTAATACTGAGGTTATCCATAATTTCCATTCCCCCAGGAATAATCCCTGAACTAATAATATCAGAAACCGCAGATCCAGCCGATTCTAAATTGCTAAAATCTGCTAATAAGACACAAATTGATTCCGGTGCTTTCAGAATTCTTAAAGTGATTTCAGTTGCCAGGCCCAAGGTGCCTTCTGAACCCACAAATAATCCGGTTAAATCATATCCTGGCATCTCAGGAATATCGCCACCAAGATCAATAATAGCACCATCTGGGGCAACAATTTTTAAGCCTAGAATATGGTTAGTTGTGACTCCATATTTTAAACAATGAACTCCGCCAGAATTTTCGGCAACATTTCCCCCAATAGAACAAATAATTTGACTGGAAGGGTCAGGAGCATAATAAAATCCTGCGCCACTAACTGCTTGTGTTACCCAATTATTAATTACTCCTGGTTGGACAACTACGCGCTGATTTTCTAAGTCAATATTTAGGATTTTTCGCATTAAAGCTGTCACAATTAAAACGCAATCTTCTACGGGTAAAGCACCGCCAGAAAGTCCTGTTCCTGCCCCTCTAGCAACCCAAGGAATAGAATTGCGATCGCAAATTTTAACTACTTCTGCCACTTCTTCTGTGGTTTTTGGTAACACAACTAATGCTGGACGTTGACGATAGCTGGTCAGTCCATCACATTCATAAACCAGTAATTCTTCGCGGCGTTGAATAACACCTTTTTTCCCAACAATAGCTTCAAATTTTGGAATTAGGGGTTGCCAGTTTCGGGTTGGTTGTGATGATTTTTCAGCCAGCATAGGAAGATCAGCAGAATTAGGTATTTTCTATATTATATCGTTTTTTTTTGATTTTTTGCAATAATTTTATTAATAAATCAAAGTTGAATAAATATTGGTTTCAAGAGTTAATTTTAGAGCGATTTTCCAGAATAAATTAAAAAAGCCACCGCTAGGGTGGCTGTCAATGACTGCAAAGAAATAGTCAACGAATTTAACAAAAATTAACAGTCGTAATAGAGAGCAAACTCGTAGGGAGTGGGACGTAACCGGGTGGGGTTAACTTCGTTATCGAGTTTGTAGGAAATCCAGTTGGCGATAAAGTCTTCCGTGAACACACCCGTTTCCGTTAAGAAGGTATGATCCTGCTCCAAAGCTTCCAAGGCCAATTCCAGAGAACCAGGGGTCGAAGGAATTTTCCGCAATTCTTCAGGACTGAGATCGTAGATATCCACATCCAAGGGTTCACCCGGATCGATTTGGTTTTTAATCCCATCAATCCCAGCACAGAGCATCGCCGCAAACGCCATATAGGGGTTAGCAGTGGCATCAGGACACCGGAACTCTAAACGTTTGGCTTTAGGGTTATTTCCCGACAAAGGAATCCGCACAGAGGCTGAACGGTTGCCTTGGGAGTAGGCCAAATTCACCGGAGCTTCATACCCAGGAACTAAACGTTTGTAGGAGTTGGTACTGGGGTTGGTCAAGGCCAACAACGCCGGAGCGTGTTTGAGAATCCCGCCAATGTACCACAGCCCCATGTCGCTGAATCCGGCATATTTATCGCCCGCAAACAGAGGTTGACCATTTTTCCAAATGGATTGGTGGGTGTGCATCCCAGAGCCGTTATCCGCGAAAACGGGTTTGGGCATGAAGGTGATAGTTTTGCCGTATTTTTTACCGACGTTTTTGATCACATATTTGNNTCATCAAGTTATCGGCGGCTTCAATCAATGTCCCGAATTTGAAACCGAGTTCGCACTGTCCACCGGTCGCCACTTCGTGGTGATGTTTTTCAATGGGAACACCACATTTGGCCATTGTTAATAGCATTTCGGTACGGATATCTTGGAAAGTATCCGTTGGGGCGACGGGGAAATAGCCTTCTTTGTAACCGGGTTTGTAGGCTAAGTTGCCACCGGGTTCTTCCCGTCCTGAGTTCCAACGACCTTCAACAGAATCCACATAGTAATAGCCACAATGTTGAGTTTGATCGTAGCGAACATCATCAAAAATGAAAAATTCCGCTTCCGGGCCAAAGAACGCTGTATCACCAAGGCCTGTGGACACTAAATAATCAATGGCTTTCTGGGCAATGACCCGGGGACAACGACTGTAGGGTTCTCCTGTGCGGGGTTCTTGAATACTACAAATGACGCTGAGAGTCGGTTCCGCCATGAAGGGATCGATCCAGGCTGTTTTGGGATCTAACACCATTGACATATCAGATTCGTTGATGGCTTTCCAACCGCGAATACTGGAACCATCAAACGGTACGCCATCTGTAAAGGAGGATTCATCGATTTGGCTGTTGTGTACCGTTAGATGCTGCCAGGTTCCTAGCATATCCACGAATTTCAGGTCAATCATTTGAATCTTTTGGTCTTCGATCATCGATAAGACCTCTTGGGCTGTCTCTGGCATGAATGAATATCTCCTCAAAAATCTTAATTATCTCTGACAGGCTTGGCAGTTGGACTGACAAAGCATCTGGCTGATCATAGTAACTCAGATTGATTAAGTTTTGTATTAAGTGTTACAATACGGCACGTCGCGACTTCAGAATAATTGAAAGATATTATAAGGGAGATAGACTTCATGCAAGATGCGGTTACCAGTTTAATAAAAAATTACGACAGAACGGGTCGGTATTTGGATCGGGACGCCCTCGATCAACTCAAGTCCTATTTTGCCACTGGGACAGTCAGAGTTCAAGCTGCTGCGGTGATCAACGGTAATGCTGCGGATTTGGTTAAACAAGCTGCTATGGCTTTGTTCAACGACGTTCCTGAGTTGATTCGTCCCGGGGGAAATGCCTACACTACCCGTCGCTATGCCGCCTGCTTACGCGATATGGGCTACTACCTGCGTTATGCTACCTATGCTCTGGTGGCCGGGGATATGGATGTTTTAGACGAACGGGTACTTCAAGGTCTACGCGAAACTTACAATTCTTTAAGTGTTCCCGTCGGCCCTACTGTTTTCGGAATCGGTATTCTCAAAGGTTTGGTCGCCCAACAGGTGGCATCCGCCGGGTTGCCCACTGGAGAATATTTGGACGAACCTTTTGATCATTTAATTCGAGAATTGGGTGAACAGGATATTTAATTCTGAACTCGATTTTTTTTCCAGAAAACAGCCATCCCCTATTACACCCATCGGGTTAATAAGATTTAGGCTAAATTAGGTTGATAAAAAATAAGGCGATCGCTAACAATCTGGAAGCATCGCCTTAATTTGTTATAATGGTTTTAGGTTGATTGAACTATTTCTTAAAATTCTTCAAATCGACCCCAAACTATAAAATTTTCCAGCTTATTTTGGGTCAATTTTTGCTGAATATTTTCTCTAGTAGTCATTTCTACTTTGCCATTAGGATGGATAATGTGAATCAATTCTCCACTTAAAATGGCTAAAGGCAAGGCGGGGCTACTTGCTTCATCAGGAAGCGGAAAATGGTCGAGGGTGTTCATGGTTTGCTCCTGTTGAATCTAATCTAACCTTAACATCAATTAACCGATAAAATTAGTTTCAAATTAGTGATATTTTTAATATAAAATATAGACTAATATCAACAAATAAAGTGATGGAGATCACAGCGTAAAAGGTTAAAATTGTGTATTGACATTAATTAGTAAAGTGAAACAACGACTCGATACCTTATTAGTAGACCGGAATTTATCTGACTCCCGCTCCTCTGCTCAAAGATTAATCCTGGCGGGAGAGGTTTTAGTTAATCAACAAATCATTGATAAACCCGGAACCGAAGTTAATATAGAAGCTAAGATTCAAGTTAAACAGCGAGCGCGTTTTGTCTCCAGAGGTGGGGAAAAACTTGCTAAAGGCCTAGAAGAATTTAAAATTGAGGTCAGCGATCGCTTATGTTTGGATGGGGGAATTTCCACCGGAGGATTTACCGATTGTTTATTAAAAGCAGGAGCTAAAAAAGTTTATGGCGTTGATGTCGGTTATGGACAAGTAGACTGGGGAATTAGAAATGACCCCAGAGTAGTTTTAAAAGAACGTACAAACCTGCGTTATTTAACTCCCGATCAATTGTATGGAGAATCAGATACACCGGAAAATTATCCTGATTTTGCCGTTGTGGATGTATCATTTATTTCCTTAACCAAAATTTTGCCCCCGTTGTGGCAATTGTTAAAGCCGGATCGGGAAGTGGTACTGTTAGTAAAACCTCAATTTGAAGTGGGCAGAGAAAAGGTAGGTAAAAAGGGAGTTGTGCGAGATTCTAAAGATCAAGCCCATGCTATCTTTCAAGTAGGTTCTGCCGCTATGACATTGGGATGGCAATATCGGGGTTTAACTTGGTCGCCAATTCAAGGCCCAGCAGGGAATATTGAGTATCTGTTGTGGCTACACACGGTCGGTCAACCCCTGCTTTCGGAATTGGCGATCGCCCAAATCACCCAATTAGCCCAACAAAGCCTAACTCAATCCCCCACTCAACCTTAAACTCATAAATCTGTTCAATGGAGTTCTCCAAACTACTGAAGCGTATTACGGTTTATATCTTATGCGCTTTCATGTTTGTTTTCTGTGCAGTCGCGATCGCGATCGTGGCAATTGCCATTAAAGTTTTAGTCCTGAAACTCGCCCATCAATTAATTTACCCCATTTTTATGTTTGGGGATTTACTTAGGGGTTTAGAAATTATTGATTTACTCAATATTTTAGTGTTTGCCATTGTGGGGATGGGATTAGGATTAGCAACGGGTTTGTTACCAACTCAAGATGCTCGAAAAATTAGTACGGTTTTTCTGATTATTTTAATCCCGATTATTTTAGCAGTTCCTCAAATTGTTAAATACAATCTTTGGGTAGGGGATATTGCTAATGATGATAAACTTGCTGTTCCGCAGGCAAAGACTGTTGCTGATTCATTTTTAAAACGTAGAATTAATCAAGATGGGGTTTTCGGTTTCTATTTATATACCGGACAATTTCCTATGGTTCCCACCCGACAAGTTCAAATGCAGGAATTGGAACGTTTAGAAAAGCAAATTAATTCTAAATTTGTTCGCGTTAGTGGAATTCCCCCGACTTTAATTACTATTATTATGGGTATTTGTTTTTGGGGAATTCGGATTTTTTATTTTTCTATTGCTGTAATTACCGCGATCGCCCATTATCGAGAAGGATTAAGAATTGTCGCTAAATAGTTAAATTTTAGGGGGTTGATGGTAATATGAAATCCAATTATAGATGCTACAGATGCCTCTCCGAACCCGCAGAAACCCCGGTGTAGAGACGTTGCATGCAACGTCTCTACACCGGGAATATGTAGCTAAAAAAAAGGGGTTTAGGGGAGATTATCTGTAGCATCTATAATTGGATTTTATCTGATTTTACCCACCTACTAACGAGGTTTTTTGTAGGGGGAAACCCAAGAGTTCTCGCTGTTCTAAATAGCGTTGGGCGACTCGTCTAGCTAAATTCCGAATTCGACCAATATAACGAGTNNCCCCTAGCATCAAGTAAATTGAAACTATGGGAACATTTGAGAACATAATCTAAACTTGGTAAAACTAACCCTTTTTCGATTAATTGTTCCGCTTCTTGTTCATATAATCCAAACAAAGTAAACAAAAATTCTGGGTTAGATGCTTCAAAATTATAGGTACATTGTTCTATTTCTCCCTGTAAGTGAACATCCCCATAATTAAT
>DMPJ01000080.1:0-192 GCA_003456035.1 Planktothrix sp. UBA8402 | reverse complement strand
GGAGATTCCCAGTTATCTTCCACAAACCGAATATCATGATCTTCGGGGTTAATTCCTAATAGTCTCAAGGAGTCTAAATAAACCTCTTGAATATTATTAGGAGAGGGTTTAATTAACACTTGATATTGATAATAATGCTGAAAACGGTTGGGGTTTTCTCCATAACGGCCATCGGTGGGACGACGACAGGGT
>DMPJ01000450.1:309-4010 GCA_003456035.1 Planktothrix sp. UBA8402 | reverse complement strand
GCAGTCGCGCTTGGTGGTTAGGACTTTTATATCGCGGTGCAAAGCTGACGGAGAAGTCTTTTCCCCCCTGTTGCGGTGTTCCCTGCTATATTTAGGGATAGGGCTATTTTAATCCCCGATAATTCTATCCCCCCATCCCCCATCGCTTGTTTTTCCCTTGTCCGCTAGACTGAGAAAATACCTAATCAATGTGATCAAGTAGGGAAACTTCGGTGCAAGTCCGAGGCTGTGTGGCAACTGTAAGCCAGGGTTATTTTTTATACCTGACAAGCCAGAATGCCTACCGATCACTTGGCTCTACACCTGCCTCACACGGGGAAGGAGAATTTATTATACATGATGACTCATAACACAGAACTTTCGATTAAACCGTCAGACTCGACCTTTTCCCCTTTACCTCTGCAACGTCCATTATTACTAATTGGTCATGGAACCCGTGATGCAGATGGACGAGAAACCTTTTTAGAATTTGCCCACGCCTATCAAGCATTAGATCACTCTCGTCCGGTAGTTCCTTGTTTTTTAGAATTAACAGAGCCTAACATTCAAGAGGGAATTGATCGTTGTGTTGAACAGGGTTATACGGAATTATCCGCCTTACCCTTATTATTATTTGCGGCTCGACACAATAAATTTGATATTACCAATGAGTTAGATCGAGCCAAACTACGACATCCGCAATTAACCTTCCATTATGGCAGACATTTTGGTATTAGTCCCAGTATTTTAGACCTATTGCGATCGCGTTTACAACAATTAAATCAACCAGAATTCAACCCATTACAAATTCCCAATTCCGACACCGTATTATTATTTGTCGGACGGGGAGCCAGTGATCCTGATGCTAATGGAGATGTTTATAAACTGGCTCGAATTTTATGGGAAGGGAGCGGATATTCAACCGTTGAAACCTGTTTTATTGGTGTTACTCATCCCCGTTTAGAAGCAGGATTTCGTCGCGCTCGACTGTATCAACCCCAACGAATTATTGTCTTACCCTACTTTTTATTTACTGGGGTTTTAGTTAAGAAAATCTTTGATATCACGGCGGAACAACAACAACAATATCCTGATATTCAGATCACCTGCTTACCCGAAATGGGCATTCAACAGGAACTTTTACAACTATTACGAGAAAGGGAAATAGAAACCCAACTCGGACAAGTTAAAATGAACTGTGAAATGTGCAAATTCCGGTTAGCTGCTGTTTCAGGAAATCACGATCATGATCATCATGATCACGCTCATGATCATCACCACCACCATGATCATGAACATCCCCCAGTTGATCCTTATGCCAAATTAGAAGACTATCATCAACGTATTTGGAACACGCCTTAATTCGTAATTCCCATAATGATATTTTAACCACAAAGACACGGAGACACTAAGAAATACTTTGTGTCTTTGTGGTTAATAAAATTAGAGTAAACCATACACCCATTTAACTAATTCTGGCGATCGCAAAACTCCTTCATGGCGACCAACGGGTTGACCATTTTTAAATAACATTAAGGTTGGTAATGCCATAATATTATATTCAGACGCGAGTTTGGGGTATTGATCACTATCAATTTTAACAATTTGGATTTGTTGATTCATTTCTTGATTGACTTCTTCTAAAATCGGTGTCATCATTTGACAAGGGCCACACCAAGTTGCGTAGAAGTCTACTAACACCGGAACATCGGAATTGGTTAGTAGTTCTTCAAAGTTGTTAAAGGTCTGTTTAACGGCCATAGTTCATGATCTGAAAGTTTTGCCTTTTAATTATAACTATTCTTTAGCAACTCGGTTTCTCTTAATTTGCTCAAATCTGAGATGATTATTTTTGAGAATAATAGTTGGAGAAACCACAAAATGGAACGTTTACCTGAAAGTTTACAACACTTAAATGGACGAGTAGCGATTATTACAGGCGGGTCTCGGGGTATTGGTCGCGCTGCGGCCTTAGCGTTAGCCACTGAAGGCGCTAAGGTTGTGATCAATTATGCCAGTTCTTCAACGGCGGCGGAGGCAGTGGTGGCGGAAATTACCCAGGCGGGCGGTGAGGCGATCGCACTCCAGGCCGATGTATCGAAAGCGGATCAAGTAGAAACCTTATTTAACAAAGTTACGGAAACCTGGAAAAAAGTTGATATTTTAGTGAATAACGCTGGAATTACCCGCGATACTTTACTGATAAGAATGAAGCCGGAAGACTGGCAAGCGGTGATTGATTTGAAATTAACGGGGGTGTTTCTTTGTACTCGTCTGGCTAGTAAAATTATGCTCAAACAAAAGTCAGGACGAATTATTAATATTACCTCGGTTGCTGGACAAATGGGCAACCCTGGTCAAGCTAATTATAGTGCGGCGAAAGCGGGGGTAATTGGATTTACAAAAACGGTAGCAAAGGAATTAGCAAGTCGCGGGATAACGGTGAATGCGGTGGCGCCAGGATTTATTGCTACAGATATGACTAAAGAGTTAAAAAATACGGAAGAAATTCTCAAATTTATTCCTTTAGGTCGTTACGGTCAACCGGAAGAAGTGGCGGGAATGATTCGGTTTTTAGCCGCAGACCCGGCAGCCGCTTATATTACGGGTCAAGTATTTAATGTAGACGGGGGAATGGTGATGGCGTAGAATCACATCAAGGATTTATACAGATGACGCGGATTTCAAGGATTGAGTAAATTTGTGATTGAAGTCTGTGTCATTTGTCTAAATCCTTAATTCTGGTTTTATGATGTAATTATCTATCTAATTGATGACAATAATTATGACTATGGATGCAATCACCGATACCGAATTTCAGAAAAACTTCACCGCAGTTATGAACCAAGTTTGTGACGATCATGCACCGATTATCATGACTCGGGAGTCAGAACCTCCGGTGGTGATTATTTCCTTGGAGGACTATAACGCTATAGAAGAAACGTTGTATTTGCTCCAAAGCCCTAAAAATGCTGAACGTCTTGCCAAAGCATTACAAGATTTGAAACAAGAAAACTATCAAAAGCATGACTTAATAGAAGTTGAGTAAAGTGTAAAGTGGATGAATATTCTATTTTTAGAAGATGCTTGGCAAGATTATCTCTATTGGCAAAAAACTGATCAAAAAATCTTAAAACGGATTAATGAGTTAATCAAAGATATTCAGCGATCGCCTTTCTCTGGAATCGGTAAACCCGAAGCGCTTAAATTTAATATGTCGGGACTTTGGTCACGAAGAATCGATCAAGAACATCGACTCATTTATCAAATTAAAGATGATTCTATTATTATCGTTCAATGTCGCTATCATTACTCTTAATCTAAATTATCGACTTTGAGATCCTCGCTTTCTATGGGCATATTGTTTCAATACCCATCACTTTAATCTCGATTCGGGTCTATCTGCCCAGCATTTTTAATTACGGGCAAAATAAAAGGCTGGGGTTTGCCAATTCCATATCCTTGAACATAATCAATCCCAATCTTTTTAAGTTCTGTAAAAATAGCATCATTTTCTACAAATTCGGCAATGGTTTTAATTTGCATAACGTGACCAATACGATTAATAGATTCAACAATTTCCCGGGCAACCGGGTCAGTTAGAATTTCTTTAACAAAACCCCCATCAATTTTCAAGTAATCAATTGGAAGGGTTTTTAAATAGGAAAAAGAAGACATTCCACTGCCAAAATCATCGAGAGCAAAGGAACAACCTAACTCCT
>DMPJ01000450.1:0-277 GCA_003456035.1 Planktothrix sp. UBA8402 | reverse complement strand
GGAATTTTATACTGTTCAAACTGTTGATAAAGAAATTCAATAAATTGATTGTCATTCAGACTAGCACCTGATAAATTAATCGCATAAAATTCTTCATTCCCCGATATATTTGTTGTTGAATTTAAACCCTGATTATGTTTTTCTAAATGGCTAAAAACCGTGCGAATCACCCAACGGTCAATACTTTTCATTAAATCATATCGTTCGGCGGCTGGAATAAACGCCATCGGTGGCACTAATTTACCGGATATATCTCTTAACCGCAGTAAAATTTCCC
>DMPJ01000063.1:18765-19208 GCA_003456035.1 Planktothrix sp. UBA8402 | reverse complement strand
GTTGTAAAAAACGGATCAAAAATTTTAGCTAAAACCTCGGCGGACATTCCAATTCCATTATCAGCAATTCTAATTTGTACTACCTGGGAATCTGTTAATGAGGTCGTAATCCAAATCATCCCCTGATCAGCAATAATTTCCTTTAATGATCGCTGTTTATTGCGTTGTTCCACAGCGTCAATCGCATTAGCCAATAAATTCATAAAAACTTGATTGAGTTCCCCAGCATAGCATTCAACAGGGGGTAAGTTTCCATATTGTTTAATCACTTGAATAGCTGGATGATTAGATTGTTCTTTGAGACGACTTTCTAATAACATTAAGGTACTATCTAAGTTTTCATGTAAATCAATACTTTTCAGTTCTGATTCATCTAAACGGGAGAAAATTCTCAAGGATTTAACAATATCTCTAATTCGCTCCGCCCCAGTTTTCATTGAATT
>DMPJ01000063.1:12358-18708 GCA_003456035.1 Planktothrix sp. UBA8402 | reverse complement strand
GAAAATAAATCATCCAGATATTCTTTAGCATAGGTGAGATTGCCAAAAATAAAGCTCACCGGGTTATTAATTTCGTGGGCAATTCCGGCAACCATTTGTCCCAAACTTGACATTTTTTCCGAATGAACTAACTGGATTTGAGCTTGTTGCAATTTGGAAACTGTTTGTTCTAATTCTTGGGTTTTTGCTGTAGCAATTATAGCAGATTCTTGGGATTTTGTATAGAGTTTTGCTTGATTAATTGCAATTTCCAACTGATTGATAACAGAGCGCAAAAGTTCGACTTCTTGAAGTTTCCAAGGACGAGGCTCTTGACAATGGGCTAATACTAAAGCTCCAATATCACCAGATTGAATTTTCAACGGGAAAATTAAAACCGATTCCAATTCTAAAACCATTAAAAAATTCCTAATAGATGAAATTTCACAGGTAATTACTTGATCAATTTGGATCATTTTTCCCTGTAAAACCATATCACTAATCGGGTGTAGGGCATCCCCTGGATACATTTCAGAAATACTGACTAAATTTGAGGCTTTGGATTCCTTGAGGATTTCCCATTCTGGAGGATCTAATTCGGAATGATATCCAACAAAATAACAGCGATCAATTCCTAATAATTGACGAATTTCTTGTACCGTTGTCTCTAAAATTGTATTCCAATCTAGGGAATTTCTAATCAAATTGGCGATACAATTTTGCATCTTTTCTCTTTCTGCTAATTCCCGCAGTTGTTGTTCTGAACTTTGCCAAGCTGCTTCGGTTTGTTTGCGATCGCTAATATCTAAAAGTAAACCATCCCAAACAATTGATCCATCCGGTTGTTTGCCTAAACTTCCTCCGGCTTGAATCCATTTAATTTTACCCGAAGGAGTAATTAAACGGTATTGATTTTGCCAAGGTTTGCCCGTATCTACAGCTTGAGCCATTGAATCTACAAAGCCATTCAGATCATCGGGATGAATTAATTTCCACAAGAAATCGGCATTTTTTAAAATAACTTCTGGTCTAATTTCAGTTAATTCTAAACATTTGGGGCTTAAATAAGTAAAACAGCCCTGTCCTTGATGATTATATTGATGATATTGATAGGTAACACCAGGGACATTTTCTGCTAATTGTTGGAAGCGAATTTGTGACTCTTGTAACGCTATTTCGGCTTGTTTTCTAGCAGTAATATCCAGAGAAGTTCCGATAATTCGATAGGTTTTACCTCTCGGATCTAAAATCGGATTCAGGGTAGTTAAAGAAAAGGTTTGTTTTTGCTCAAACCAAATTTCTTCTTCATATTGAATTGAGGTTTTTGCCTGAACACAATCTCGATAATGTTGTAACACTTTTTCCCCTTCCACCCAACCTAAAATTTCTGTAAAGGTTTTTCCATAAACTTCAGCAGATTTTAGCCCAGTAATTTGTTCAGTTTTGGGATTCCAACCTAAAGATATAAAGTCCTTTTCATCAATAACCTCAACTACAAAAATAACCTGTTCTAGCCCATTATAAATATTGCGTAAAAATTCTTCTTGTTCTTCTAAAACTGCTTCAGCTTTTTCGGGTTTTATCGAATCATTTAATGGTTCAAAACAACTTAAAACTTGTTCAATTTGATCTGTGGTTTCCTGATAACAGGGACAACAATTCTCAAGAGTCGGGGGTGGAATTTCTATAATTAATCCATCTAAAATTAGATCGCCATTGGGTTGAGGAGAAAGTTGGGCGATCGCCGATAAGTATTTAATCTTTCCCGATGGAGTTTGATATTGCCATTGTCGTTGCCAAGGAATTAATTTTTGAGCGCAGGTCAAAAGGGATTGAATAAAATCCTGTTGATCCCGATAATTCATCAATCCCCACATTAAAGCGGAATTGTGCTGAATTTCATCGGGTTCTCGCTCGTAAATTCCTCGGCAACTAGGACTAATATATAAATACTCTTGGGAACCATCAGGGTGTAGCAGAGATTGATAAATTACCCCTGGCAAATTATCGGCGATCTGATGCAGATCTACTTGTTTCTGCTCACCCTGTGGAATTGTGCTTGTCATCTTAAAAGTGCATCCGAAAACCTAAATAAATTATATCATTTTTTCGGGTTTTCTGACTCTCAAGTATTATATTTTTGGGTCTAAATTTTGCCAAAGTCGATTAAACTTCCGAGATTAGACTGACTGTCCCATTCAAGATTTTTTCAATCGTATGAAGCAGTTCTTCTTCAGAAAAAGGTTTAGTCAAATATTCCGTTGCCCCGGATAATCGACCTTCCACCTGATCATGAGGCGCATTTCGTGAGGTTAACATAACAATAGGTAGGTGATTAAAATTAGGCAATCCCCGCAAAACTCGACATAGTTCTAAACCATCCATTCCGGGCATATATATATCCAAAAGCATTAAATCAACCGATTGTTGATGGAGTATTGCTAAAGCTTCACTGGTATTCTTAGCAAAAATTAGCTGATAGTGCTTTTCCAAAATCCGTTTAATCATTGTCTGCACAGGAATGCTATCATCAACAGCGAGAACTGTACTCTGAGATTTTGTAGATGTACACATCTTGATTTCTCCATTATATTCTCTAAGTTGTTAACGTTAGGCAGCTTTTAGAATAAACTATTTCGGTGGCATTGATTCATCCCATAAATTGATTATACCCTACCTGAAACTAAGTTTTTTCCGGTGTTATGATCAATCTGTTAAAATATATAAATCTTCATAATACACAATGGAAATTAACGATTGATTGTCCACATTAGATAAAATTAGTCATCTTTTTAGGATATAATGACAGTTTACCCTATTTTAATTAAAAGCAGGACGTTTAAATCCGTGTCAAGCCTAGATTACCAAGCCATCAGAGCCTATCAACGAGGAATTAAATGGCTAATTATTGCGACTCTATTTACTGGAGTCAGTTTAGCGGGTATTGCTTTGTATTATAAACTGCAAAAACCGGGTTCAAAACCTGTTGCCGCCGGGTTACAGAAGGTGGAATTAGGAACAATTGAAAATAAAATTAGTGAAGGAGGAACCGTTGAATTAGGTGGACAAAGAACGATTAAATCTCCGGAGGAAAGTGCAGTTGATCAGGTTTTTGTTAAGGTAGGAGATCCCATTATTGCGGGTCAAAATTTAATTCTGTTGAGGTCTACCGCAGGGGAAAATTCATTACTAAAAACACAATTAGAAATTCAAAAGCAAGAACTTGATATAGAACGAAATCGTCAAAAAGTAGAAGAAGCAAAAATCAAATTAAAAATTGCCGAAATCAATTATAAAAATGATTTAGAAAAGTATCAACAGCAAGTTAAATCCCAACAAATTGCTCAAAAGATCAAAATTCAACAATCCCAAGCTAAATTGGAACGTGAACAAGAAAAATTGATTGAAGCTCAAGAAGATATAGCTACATTAGAAGTAGAATTAAGTAAATCAAATCTTCTCTTTGAACGGGGTTTTATCGCAGAACAAGAATTAGATCAACAAAAAGCAGCTATTCGCTTAAAACAAGTAAGTTTAAGGGATCAAAAATTAGGATTAAAAAATGCAATTTTTGAATTAGAAACCGCTAAAAATGAAGTTTTAAAAACGGAAAATTCTCCTACTAATAATATCTTAAATGCTGAAATTGATCTCCAACAAGCTCAGTCTGAACTGCAAAAAAGTTTAAGTGACTTCGAGCGATTCAAAGTAGGATATAAGGAACAAGAATCAAATTTAAAGAATAATCTAGTAACTTCACCCTTAGAGGGAGTGGTGCTAAATATTAATGTGAAACAGGGGGATGGTATCAAGCGAGGAGATGATTTAATTACCATAGGAGATCCCAATCAAGAATTAGTTCAACTTAAATTATCTACCCTGAATGCTGCTCAAGTTAAACCCAATCAATCCGCACGAATTACAATTATCGGCCCTAATTCTAAACCCTTTCAAGGACGAGTCGAACGGGTTAATTTACAAGCCACCTCCGAAAGTACAAATAATAGTCAATCTGGCAGTTCATCGGGTCAAGTAACGGTTCCTGCTACGGTAAAATTAGATCAACCCACAAGAGTATTAATTCCAGGGAGTCAGGTGAGTGTCGAGATTATTTTAGAGCAACAAAAAGACGTTATTGCTGTGAATACAGAACTAATTCAATCAGAAGAAAAATCGTCATTTGTCTGGAAATTAGACCCTAATAATCAAGCTCAAAAACAACCCATTACCCTAGGATTAAAAGGGTTAACTCAAGTTGAAGTTAAATCAGGTTTAAAAGTTGGTGACACCCTAATTATTCCTCCAGCAGATATCCCAATTAAACCAGGAATGTTAATTATTGAGGAAGAAAAAGATAAAAATTTAGATTCAGAAACTTGACTGGTAATCAAATAAAATATAGCAGTGCGAGCGTCCTCGCTCGCTGGTGTTTTATAAAAATTTTGCTGGTGTTTTATCAATATTTTATCAACAATAATTGCAGTGCGAGCGTCCTCGCTCGCTGGTATTTTATAAAAATTTTGCTGGTATTTTATAAAAATTTTATCGACAATGAGTTAGCTAGTTGTTGTCTTCTCAAACTTAGCGAGCGAGGACGCTCGCACTGCATCTCGCTTATGGGGTGGCAAAATGCTATGATCAAAGATTAGATTTATCCTTAATATTTTTAACCGATGGTAAACCTCTGGAATCAATTACAAAATCTGCATCCATTTTCTCGAAAATTTTTGACCCAATGGATTAGTTTATTTTGCTTATTTTGTCTAATTCTTGTTAGTTGTACTCCCCATCAAAGGATTAGTTCTTCCTCTCCATCCTCATCGGGTAATGGACGAATTACTATGGGAACAACCTTAAAACTCCGCACCCTAGATCCGGCGGATGCTTATGAAATTATTTCAGGAAATATCCTGTATAATTTAGGCGATCGCCTCTATGATTATCAACTAGGAACCAATCAACTTATCCCCAAATTAGCCACTACTTTACCAACCATTAGTTCCGATGGATTAACCTATATAATCCCTTTAAAAGAAGGCGTTATCTTCCACGATGACACCCCCTTCAACGCCGCAGCGATGGAATTTTCGATCAAAAGATTTATTCAAAATGCCGGGTCTCCCTCCTCCTTATTAGCAGATACAATAGATACTGTTCAAGCAACAGGAGAATATGAATTAACAATTAAACTTAAAAAACCTTTTTCTGCCTTTCCTTCCCTATTAGCTTTTTCAGGAATTACTGCGGTTTCTCCCCAATTTTATGAAATCGGAGAAGGTAAATTTAAACCCAATGAATTTGTCGGAACCGGGCCTTATAAATTAAAATCTTTAGGGATAGATGTAATTCGTTTAGATGCTTTTGATAAATATTGGGGCGAAAAACCTGCCAATACAGGTATTGATATTCAACGATTTTCTAGTTCCTCTAATTTATTTAATGCCTTTAGAAGTGGGGCGATTGATATTGCCTATTTATCCTTAAATCCCGATCAAATTTCTAGTTTAGAGAAAGGAGTAAAACAAGGCAATTGGCAAATGATTTCTGCTAATGGAAACACCATTAATTATATGCTAATTAATGTTAAATCTGAACCCTTAAACCGGATCGAAGTTAGACAAGCATTAGCCGCCTTAATTAATCGTCCTGTAATTAATGAACGAGTCTTACAAAATCAAGGAGAAAAACTTTATAGTTTAATTCCCACAACTTTTACTGAATATAAACCGATTTTTGACTTAAAATATGGGGATGGTAATATTGAAAAAGCTAAACAACTCCTAACCCAAGCCGGATATACTCCCGAAAATCCAGCAACAATTGAGCTTTGGTATGCGTCTAATTCATCAAATAAAGGGTTTTTAGGATTAACCCTAAAAGCCTTAGCAGATAGAGATTTAGGAGGGTTACTCAACTTACAACTTAATAGTGTAGAATCAACTACAGCCTTTAAGTATTTAGAGGAGGGAATTTATCCGACTTTTATCTTAGATTGGTATGCGGATTTTCTGGACGCAGATAACTATATTCAACCGTTTTTAGAATGTAGTAAAGGTTCAGTTGAAACCGGATGTTCCAAGGGTTCCAGTCAATATCAAGGTTCTTTTTATTATAGCGATCGCATGAACCAATTAATTGCCCAACAACGTCAAGAACAAAACCCAAAAACTCGCAAATTAATCTTTGAGGAAATTCAACAACTTCTAGCGGAAGATGTGCCTTATATTCCCCTTTGGCAAGATAAAACCTATGTTTTTGCTAAAAATGGGATTCAAAATATTCGTTTACAATTAACTCAACAATTACCGTTTTGGACAATTAAAAATTAAAACAACTACCATGAAAAAACTACTCCTATCCCTGTCAATTGC
>DMPJ01000063.1:0-12335 GCA_003456035.1 Planktothrix sp. UBA8402 | reverse complement strand
TATCCTGGGGTAATGAAAAATCCACCCAAACCCCCTTAAAAGAAACGGAAATCACCCTACAATTTGAAAATGATCAAATTAGTGGTTCATCGAGTTGTAACCGTTACTTTGCATCCTACACCGTCAAGGATGATCAATTAAAATTTGGTGTAGCCGGGAGAACTCAAATGGCTTGTCCCGAAGAAATTATGAAGCAAGAAGATCAATTTCTCTCAGCTTTAGAAAAAACTCAAACTTTTCAGATTAATTCCGAAGGTAAACTACAAATTAACTATAAAACAAATCAAGGATCTGGGGTAATGATATTTACCCCAAATCAACCCAAATAACCCGTAGTGAGTCCTTCAGGACTCTCTGAAGCTGTTAAGCATTTAAACCACGCACCCTAGCGAGGGAGGACGCTCGCACTACAAAGGTTTTGAGATTTTTGAATACCCAATTTAGATGCCTAACAGCTTACCTAAACAATTAACACCTCAACAATTAACAATTGAAAATCAACATTTACCAGTGAATACTTGCTATTAAGCTGGCTGGTTTTCCTGGATTTCCTGCTAATAGTATGCCGCGTTGATTGGTAGCTAAATGTCGCAGAATTTTATAAATTGCTTCAATTTGATCAGGAACTCCTGCCTGTTTAGCTAAGGTTTCCAGAGATAGCGGTTGACCTGCATCTTGGAGGACTTGAATAATTTTATGTTGTAAGTCCAGAACTTCTGCGGCTGCTTTTTTCCCGGCTTCAACACCCGGTTGATGGTAAGCATTAATATTCACTAAAGACGCATATAAACCCACCGCCCGTTCATACAAAGCAATTAACGCTCCGACAATTTGGGGATTAACTTCTGGAACCGTAATTGTAATTGAATCTCGATTATTTTCATACAATGCTTGTCGAGTTCCGAGTAAAAATCCCGATAAATAATCCCCTGTTGTTACCCCTGGTTCTATTTCAATAGAAGGTAAAGATCGATCCTTTAATACTTCAATAAATGTAGCAAAAAAGTTAGGAACTCCGTCGCGTAATTGTTGAACATAAGCGTGTTGATCCGTTGATCCTTTATTGCCATAAACAGCAATTCCTTGATAGACAATATTGCCATCTAGGTCTTTTTCTTTACCCAAGGATTCCATCACTAACTGTTGTAAATAACGACTAAACAACAGCAAACTATCCTTATAGGGCAAAATCACCATATCTTTTTCGCCCTTACCATTTCCGGCATAATACCAAGCCAAGGCTAATAATGCCGCCGGATTGGTTTTAACCTCCGGTTTGCGGGTGGTAATATCCATAGCTTTCGCCCCGGCTAACATCCCCCGAATATCAATCCCCTGTAAAGCCGCAGGTAATAGCCCCACAGCCGATAATTCAGAAGTCCGGCCCCCCACCCAATCGGCCATGGGAAAGGTCGTTAACCAGCCTTCAGCATGGGCTTGTTGATCTAGTTTGCTCCCGAATCCGGTCACAGCGACGGCTTGTAGGGCAAAGTTTAAGTTTTGGGCAGAAAAGGCATTTCTTACCTCAATCATGCCGTTACGCGGTTCTGGAGTGCCACCGGACTTAGAAATCACTAGGACTAGGGTACTCTTGAGGCGATCGCCAATTTTAGCCAAAACCCGATCAATGCCCCTAGGATCACTGTTATCAATAAAATGGATATTCAGGGCTGGGCGATCAGGGGCTAGGGCTGACGCCACAAATTCAGGCCCCAAAGCCGATCCCCCAATTCCAATTGATAAAATATCAGTGAATTTGGCAGCATTAGGGGGTTTAATTTCACCTTGATGAATCTTGGCTGTAAAGGCTTCTATTTTCTCTAAGGTTTGAACAATTTCTTGCTTTAGGTCTGGGGTCGGGGCGAGATCGGGGTCACGCAACCAATAATGGCCGACCATGCGGTTTTCATCGGGGTTGGCGATCGCCCCTTTTTCCAAAGCGTCCATAGCTTTAAAAGCTTGATCAAACTTGGGCAATAAGGATGCAGCAAAATCATCGTCAAATCGCATCCGACTAATATCCAGGTACAGTCCTAAGCTGTCATGGTAGTATAGCCAATCTTGGTAGCGTTGCCAGAGTGCAGTGGCATCCATAGTCTTAAATTCCGCTATATTAATTTTTAGCTTAAGGGATAACAGGTTTAGATTAACTCTTTTTCGGTTAATAATTAACGGTTAAGGCTGGCTCTTGATCAGTTAAACTAAAATTTGCTTGCCACCGGATCTATAACTATGGCTAAAATTCTAGTGATCGCCAATGGAAAAGGAGGAGTGGGTAAAACCACAACCGCCATTAACCTGGCTGCCATTCTCGCCAATAACTATAGCACCCTTTTAGTTGATACAGACCCCCAGGGTTCGGCTTGTTGGTGGGCTGAACAGGGCCAAGGGGGGGATATGCCCTTTGAGCATTCTTCTGAGACTGACCCTAGTTTACTATCTCGGTTGAAGCAAGTACAGGACTATGAATTGGTAGTCGTAGATACGCCTCCGGCTTTAAAATCCAATGCGTTATTAGCTGTTATTGAAGTGGCAGATTATTTGGTATTACCGACCCAAGTGGCACCGATGGATTTAGTAGCATTAATTGAAACGGTGAGATCAACTATTACTCCGTCAAAAGTTGCCCATAAAGTGTTAATGACCAAGGTAGATCCCCGCAGTTTAGGGGATGCTTTTGAAGCCCAAAAATCTTTACAAGAAGCGGGTATTCCGGTATTTAAAAATATTATTCGCGCCTATAAAGCCCATGAGCGTTGTCCCTTAGAAGGGGTGCCAATTATTCAATCTAAAAGTCATAATGCCCGGGAAGCGGCTTCAGATTATCGACGGGTTGCTGTGGAATTATTGAGGAGTTTGTAGGATAAATATTAATCAATTTTTTCTGAAAATTAATTAAATTTGCTATAGTTGGCAACTGCTAACTGGGTTAAATTTAGGGATTTGGCTGGTTTGGATCTCCCGTACTGGCAGTAATTAGATTAAGCAGAAAATCAGACAGGGGCTGAACTAATTGATCAGTTTGGGATTTTAAAATATCCCGATACTAGGATGGTCTCTAGAATTTTTAAAGCTAACTGTTGAAAATCTTTATAAACACTTTGTACCGCTTGAAGATGAGAGCCAATTGCTCCATCGGCAGGTTTAAGCGCGAACATCGGTTTATGGGCTTCTTGCGCCAAAGGCATAAGGCTTTGATAATGTTTGAGTAAAGCTAAACAATTCGGATCTTGACTCAATGCTAATTCAGGATTTTCTGGCTCTCCTAAAACAGCTTGTCGATAAATATTAGGAATACGATTCATCCATCGCTGATAAGCTTTTACCGGACGATCTAATCTAACAGAATGCTGTAGCAAAACATATCCGACTGGCTGCATTTGACCGGAAGGAAGTTGTAAATCGGATACCGGATTTTTTTCTAATCTTTCTTGCCATTCTTGTCGCCAACGTTTTAAAGTTGGGCCTAAATTTTTCAATCCTTGTAGAGAGAATAAGTCGGGCGCAATGGGAACAACAACATAATTAGCCGCAATTAAAGCCGCACGATTAATCGCGCCTAAATTGGGGCCGAGATCGGTTAAAATGACATCAGCGTGATGGCTTTCGGCGGTGTATTGTAGCAGTCGCCAGAAGGCAGAAATCACTCGAAAGGAGCGTTCTTTTCTATCCATACATCCCGGCCATTCTGAGGATAGATCATCTTCAAATCCAGATAATAATAAATCTCCAACTAATAGTGCTAAGTTATCTTCGATTAATTCTAATTGCGGAGAGTCAATATCCCCAGTCCCTTTTATAAGCGGTTGAACACACCGAAAAACTGTATTGGGTTGAGAGTTTCCTTCCCAAATTTCTTCTAAGCGATCTTCATCTAAAAAAGCAGCCGTGAGATTGGCTTGCGGATCTAAATCAGCAGCAACGACTCTTAATCCTAAATTATTATACATCCAAGCTAAATGATAAACAAGGGATGTTTTTCCAACGCCACTTTTATTATTGAAAAAAGCAATAATGGGAATACTCATAAATGTCTCCGAATCACAGCTAAAATATAACTATCTTCAACGGTAAATTCTAGCGGAGGATTACCATTTTTTTCGAGTTCTTTTTGGGCGATAGAAATTCCCACCCCAAATCGTTGTACATAACCTAAATTTTTTAAAACTTCTGCTAAATTAGGATTACGATAATCGGTAATTCCGGGTTGACCAAAGTTTTGACGGGTTACTTGTCCAAAGGGGCCACCTGGATTTTGAATTTCAATGCGATCGCTAAACCATGTAATTCTAACAGGTGCATGAGTCGATTCATAGGTTCGATGTAAAACTGCATTTCGAGTTAATNNTAAAGGTTGAGTGATGAAATCAGAAGCTACTGAAATATTAATTTGTAGGGTTTCATCCAACTGTCTCAAGATTTGAGAAATCGATCCAGTTATCTCTTTTTGATATTTGATCGGATCAGTTAATTCAGTTCCTTCAATTCTAAGAAATTGAATATAAGCACCCGGAATAAAATCTCTAGGTTCTTTCCCAATAACTAAAATACCTAAATTTGTCGGTTGAATAGGATGATTAAGACGATTAATAAATCTAACAGAAGCTAGTTGTTGTTCAATGGTTCTTTGATTTTGTTCTAGGATATCTAAGGGTAAACTAGCGGGTAAATATTCTTGCTGAAATAGGTTTAAATTAAAATCCTCTAAACTGGCAGAAGGTAACGCTTGAATATCAAAAGGTAAATCCCTAGAACGCCGTTTTTCTGATAACCGACGTTCTTCTTCGGCGGTAGCGGTGGCGCGACGTGGCCCTACTCGTATCCAAACCCGTCCGTTATAGCGCACAGGAGGCGCATAGGAAGGTTTTACAACAATAACGGCTAATTCACATCCTGCGATCGCACGTTTCTGAACTGTCATTGTAGGAAACGGTAGGATATTTCCATTAGAACGCATCTCAGCCAAGTTTTTTAAGAGTTCATCGGTGATGGCAAGATTAGCACAATTACCATTATCATTAACACCAATAAAAAGTACCCCAGGTTGTTGATGATTTGGTAAGTCATTAGCGAACGCACAAATAGTTTCCTGAAGTTTTCCCCTGTCTGATGAGGATGCTTTACGTTCTACTCGATCTGATTCTAGATCCTTAAGCAGCTTTTCTAATTCAGCGTCATCCATTTTTAGGCGATTTTAAGATATTCTATTGATTAATTATAAACTATTTTTTAAAAAAATCAAACACAAATGATAAAATATTAACTGAAGTCAACGAGAACTTTAAAATGACTCAAATCTTGCGTGTTGTTGCCCGTGTTGTGGCGTTACCGAATCAGGTAGAAGCGTTAAAAGCGGTATTAATTGGGTTAGTTGAACCTACTCGCCAGGAAGCGGGTTGTTTACAATATGATTTATTACAAAATCAAGAAGATCCAACGGATTTTACTTTTGTAGAAGAATGGGAAAGTTTAGATCATTTGCAAACTCATTTGGCAAGTGTTCATCTTCAAACTGCTGCAATTGCAATTAAGGATTTAGTTGCTAGTCCACCGGATATTCGGTGTTATGATCGGATTTTATAGGGTTTAATTGTTAAGATTAAAAATAGGATTTAAGTCTAAAATAAAACCCTTTAAAATATCTTCTCCTGATAATTGATCAGGGTTTTGTAAGATTTCAACAGGTTGATTGAGTCGATATATTTCTACTTTTTTTTGAATGGGATCAATCAACAATCCTAATTTTACCCCATTTTGTTGATATTCTTTCATTTTATTTTGCAGCGTGGTTAAACTATCGGTTTTTGACCGTAATTCGATCACAAAATCTGGACAAATAGGGGGAAATTTTTCTCTTGCTTCTGGTGTTAATTGTTGCCATCTTTCTAGTTGTATCCATGACCCATCGGGAGAACGATTTGCGCCATTAGGAAGTTTAAAACAGGTAGAAGAATCAAAGGTAACTCCGGTTTTATCTTGTTGACTCCAGGTTTCTAACTGAAACAAAATAGAAACATTTCTTCGTCCTGTTTCTCCTCCCGTTGGTGGCATAATTATTAAAACTCCATCAGCAGTTTTTTCAAATTGTAAATCTCTATTTTCGCTACAAAGTTCAAAAAATTGTTCATCGGTTAAAGTGTGAATAGAGGGTAAATTGAGAGTTAATCTTTCCACCATAAAAGTTACTCCTTTTAGGACTATTAAAAGATGATTTAATTATAACTGTTTTTAGTAGAATTACCAATAGCATTACAAACAACTCCCCAAATTCCTGATAAAATTATCCAACTTAAGGTATTTACTCTAAAATCAAATAAACTGACATCAAAACAGTTAAACAAAATTAACGCTAAAAAGGTAATTAGATAGCTATAATAAATTAATCGCTCTGAAGGATGAGTTAAGCTATTCTTTAATAACAAAAATCCTTGACTTAAAATCCAACCTATTATTCCCATAAAAAATAGTGCTGTGGGAATTCCCATTTCAGCTAACATCATTAAAAATAAATTATGGGGATGACCTAACCAAACGTTCATTTTAGCTTCATATAAGGGCGTAAAATTTCTTAATCCCCATCCGGTTAATGGGCGAGTTTGGGCTAAATTTAAGGCAAATTTCCATTGGGTAATTCTTAGGGTTTCTACCGGACGGACAAAATTTTCATCGGTAATTCTTTGCCAAAAATAAGCGGGGATAATCATTCTTAACCCTTGTTTAATCGGAGAGGGTGCAAAAGCTGACCCGAAAACGGCCGTTACTCCTGTAGTCACTAATAATATTAACCACCACCATCCTAAATATAAAGCATAAGCTAAACTTGATAAAACTGCTAATCCCCAAGCATTACGAGAGTTGGTTAAAATTAAGTCAATTGCTGTTAATAATAGTGTGATAATTAATAGTGTTATTTTCTGGTTTTTATTTAGAAAGTAAACATCATATTTTGGAGCTTTATTTTGCCATTCTTCAATTAATAATCCTAGGGTTAATGTAAAAATAATTATTAAATATGCTGCCAAAATATTAGCATACATAAATACCGATGACATTCGACCCACCGGGTTACCATTGAGTTGTAAACTCCAACCTAAAATTACCTGTAAAATATCAATTCCCGACCAGTTTAAATACTGTTGTCCGAGTCCCAAAATTGTCACGGGAATAGCACCGAATATCATTAACCATGATAAGTGCCGCAATTGACTAGGGGTTTGGATAATTTGACTTAACCCCGCAAACATAATAAAATAGGGAATAAAATTATTTAAACCGATTAAAGATTCAAGGGAATTATCTGCTATTATAGAAATAATAATTAATAAAATACTTACAATAGCTAACCCTTGGTTAAGGAGATTTTTCCGAATTAATTTAAACTGACGTTGATAACTGAGAATCATTCCCAAAAAAATAGAGATGCTGCTAAATATTGGTAAAATAGGTAATAAAAACACCCCCCATTGTAAACAATTCCAAGGTAACTGTAACCGTCGTTCTGGGTGGGGTAAAAGTATTGATTGCATGGGTTAAAGTCGTTCAAAAAACCTCAAATTAGTATTAATTAGTATTAAGAATAAGCCCAATCTGAACGGGTTAAACGAATTTGTGCTAAAGTAAATATGGTAGGAATAATCCGCGCATAATTAGTAGAAATAGCTCGCCATCCTAAGTCAGCAACTAACCACGTCCATAATAACGGCCCTAGGAAAGAAAATACACTGCGAGTTAACCCATATTTGGTTGCGGTAACCGCCATTCCTCGGTTTGCTGTTTGAATAGCAACATAATTTTGAAATTGAGTGGCTGCGGTTGCGCCTCCCGTGATTAAGGCTTCTTTTGCTACTTGATATTTAGCAAAATGTAAGGCAAATTGACTGGCGATTTGTCCTAAAATAATCGGGCGAATAACAGAATTAACTGCTACCAAACTTCCGGCTTTAAATAACCATCCTAACGGGTCTTTTTGAGCAGAAATAGGTAAGGGTTTTAATGGGTTAGTTTCTGTTAATGCTTTCTGAACTTTTTGGGTGAGGTTGGTTTGTTCTGACTGGGGTAAACGTTTCCAAACTTGACCTAAAAGATGCAAAAAAACTTCCGCTTCTAAATCAGAAGTTGACAGGTTTTTTGCATAAGGAATTTTCAAATAACGACAAACTTGAATTAACGCTTGGCGGTAAGTCACCTGTTGAGTTTTTCCCCGTAAAACCGTTACCCCATCGGCGGCAAGATAGCGAAAACGCTGTTCTAAGGCGTCTAACCAAGCTTCCCGGTCTCGACTTTGAACGTCGATAGGGGTGGGAGTTTTTACATAGTCTAAAGGGTTCAAACCCCGACTAAACAAGAGTTCTGTCAACTGTTCTAATTCATCTTCTGTTGCCAGTTCTAATCCAGATCTAAGTTCGTCCAATGTTGATATCCTCCTCAATTGGGAGTTCTTCCGTTTACCATTTTACTACTTTTTGGGAAAATCTCTTATCCCTGATCAGTAAATCCTGTTTTATTAACAATTGATCATCAGATCCCCGGAAATTTATGATTATTCTTTTTGCTCAACGGGTTTAACTGTTACATTTAATTGTAAACCCATTGCATTAAGCCAGGAAATGAATGTATAAATTTCTTCACCTTTACTTTGAGATAACATCTGATCTAGCTTGTTATAAAGTTGATGAGCTTCTTCAGTTAACTGATGATTTTGTAAATACGCATCAACAATATCTTTAAATGCAGCCTGAAGTAATTCGGGTTCAGGTTGATTATCTTCAATCTCTAAGATCACTTCTAAATAGCCAGCAGCACTAATTGGGTCTTTGAGAGAAGAAATCAAATATTCGTGATAGTTTTTACTTGTGGGAACTTTCAGTTTGTTCATAATTTCTCCAGTATTTTTTAGCTTTTTTAATATCTTCTTTTTGAGAACTTTTATCACCCCCACAAAGAAGTAATACAACAGTTAAACCAATTTGTCCAAAATAAATGCGATAACCCGATCCATAATCAATCCTAAATTCATATACTCCTTCTCCTACTGAACGATAATCTCCTAAATTTCCAAGTTCAACTCGCCTTAGTCGTTTCTTAATTAGAGATACTCCTCTAATATCCTGAAAAGCATCTAGCCATTCTTCAAAGGGACTTGTTCCATCAGGTTTTAAATAGGTTTTTACTTGCTTAGGTTGAACTTCCATAATTTTAACACAACCCATCAGATTACAACTTTCATTCATTTACAATATCAGGAATTAGCAATAGACACTTATAATCTAAGAAACTGAAGTTCAACAATACCCATGAATTCAATCATATTTGATGTCGCCGTTATCGGTGCAGGAGTTTCCGGTTTAACCTGCGCTCAACAATTACAAAAAGCCGGATATAAGGTTATAGTTTTAGATAAATCAAGGGGGGTGGGAGGACGGATGGCGACTCGACGAGTATCAGGAACTCGTGCAGATCATGGAGTGCGTTATTTGGAACCGAAAGGGGAACAATTACAACAGTTAATTCAACAATTAATCACCTGTGAACCCTTAGAAAATCAATTACAAGTTTGGACAAATACTCTCTATGAGTTTAAACAAAATCAACTCCAACCTCCAGCTATTTCTCAACCCTATTATATCATGCCTTCTGGTATGAATACCGTCGGAAAAATTATGGCTGAGGGCTTAAATATTCAGTTGAATAGTCGAGTTGAATCTGTGACAATTACAACGGAAAATACTTGGCAATGTCATATAGAATTAACCGATAAAAATAATCCAGAATTACCTGAAATAGTAACAGCAAAATCTCTGGTGATCGCCATTCCTGCCCCCCAAGTCTTGATATTATTAGAATCGTCTAATATTGAGTTTGAATCTATTTTTTTAAATCAGATAAAATCCGTTGAGTATGATCCTTGTATTACGGTAATAGCAGGTTATTCTCAAGAACATAATCCCGATATTCCAGATTGGAAAGCGGTGAATTTCTCGGATGATCAAATATTAGCTTGGGTGGGAATAGATAACAGTAAACGCTTAAATTCTACCCAGCCTGTTTTTGTGATTCAAAGTAATCGTAATTTTGCTCAACAATACTTAGAAGAAACTGATTTAAACGCCGTAGGACAAAAATTAATTAATCAAGCTGCAAATACCTTATTACCCTGGTTAGATACTCCTGAATGGATGCAAATTCATCGCTGGCGTTATGCTTTTTGTCGAACACCTTTAAGCGTTTCTTGTTTAACCAATACAACTCCATTACCCTTAGTTTGTGCGGGGGACTGGTGTGGTGGAAATCAAATTGAAGGGGCGTTAAAATCGGGAATAGATGCCGCAAATTGGTTATATGAAATCCCTTAATGTTTGCTACATATTCCCGGTGTAGAGACGTTGCATGAAACGTCTCTACACCGGGGGTTAGGAAAAGCATCTGTAGCATCTATAATTGGATTTCATATTACAAGATCAACCTATTTAAAACGGTAAAAATATAGACAGATGCGGCAACTGCCATAACCCAAGTCTTTAATAACTATTTATTCATAATATTAACCCTGGGAAGTCGATGTTTGAATCCACAAAGAATTTCCCATGAAATTGTACCCAGGGTATGCGCCCAATCATCGGCGGAAATAGAATATTCTCCATCCCGACCTAATAAGGTAACGACTTCCCCGACCTGTAAATCGGGAATTTCACTCACATCTAACATAATTTGATCCATAGTAATTGTGCCAATTTGAGAAACTAATTGACCTCGAATTAAGACTTTAATTTTATTAGAAAGATTGCGAGGAATGCCATCGGCATAACCAATTCCGATTACGGCGATTTTGGTTTGTTTTTTAGCAATAAATTGATAGCCATAACTGACTCCAGTTCCGGCTTCAATGGTTTTAACTTGGGTTACCCTGGCTTTAATTTGCATACCGGGTTTTAAAGTAACTACAGATGCTAAATGGGGGGCAGGATAAAGACCATAAAGACTTAATCCAATTCGCACCATATCATAATGTAAATTTTTATCTGCTAATGTTGCCGCCGAGTTGGAAATATGTAATAATGGAAATTGCAGATCAGAATCAGATTGCCAATGATCTCTAATTTCATTAATCACATTTTCATAGCGATAATGTTGTTGTCGCATCACTGTGGGATCAGGACTATCGGCTGTGGCAAAATGGGAATAAATTCCGGCTAATTCTAAATTAGGTAATCGTTGAACTAATTTAAAAAATTCTAACCCTTGTTGCCAGGGAGTTCCTAACCGTGACATTCCCGTATCAATCTTAATTTGAACTGAAGAAGATTGATGGAATTGATTTAAAGTTTCTGAGAATAATAATGCTTGTTGGGGTGTGCATAAAGTGGGTTGAAGTTGCCAATGGGCGATCGCTTGCACTTCTTGCGCCGTATGGATCGCCCCCAATAGTAATATCGGTTGCTTAATACCCGCTTCTCGCAATTCTATCCCTTCTGGAAGGGTGGCGACGGCTAACCACCCGGCTCCCGCCTGACAAACGGTTTTAGCCACGGAAACAGCCCCATGTCCGTAGGCGTCGGCTTTGACCACCGCCATTAATTTGGTTTGGGGAGATAATAAACTCTTAAGCTGGCGGATATTTTCGGCGATCGCCTCTAAATCCACTTCCACCCACGCCCGTTGACGAATTCCAACTTCTATTTCCCAATTGAGCAAAGTCGTGTTTCCAATAGAAATAGATTTTCCACTCACCATATTTTTGTCGTTTAACCCATGAAGGCGTTAAGCTGTGTTAATATCGGTCAAATCTTATCGCAAAATTTAGCCAATGGGTAGTGTTTTGGTATTGAACGCCTCCTATGAGCCACTCAATATTACGACTTGGCGACGGGCGGTTGTCTTATTACTCAAAGAAAAAGCCGAGCAGGTTGAGCATAATGGAAAATTCATTCTCCCCGATTTTCCCTTGCCAACTGTGATTAGGCTGCGCCACTATGTTCGGGTTCCCTATAAAGATATTCCACTCACCCGAAGGAATATATTGCACCGGGATAGCCACTCTTGTCAATACTGTGGTCATACCGGAGATGATTTAACCCTAGATCACATTATTCCCCGGTCTCGTGGGGGCGGTGACACCTGGGAAAATCTGGTTTCGGCCTGTGTTTGCTGTAATGTCAGAAAGGGCAGTCGTACCCCCAAGGAGGCAGGAATGAACTTGCGGATCACACCGCGTAAACCCCATAGTAGCCTCTATTTTGAAGTTACTAGGCACGTTAAAAGCGGTATGAACAAAGAGTGGCAAAAATATGTAATTGGCCTTTAATTTTGCATTCAGTTGAATGGGGAGCAGGGGGAGC
>DMPJ01000012.1 GCA_003456035.1 Planktothrix sp. UBA8402 | reverse complement strand
CGGTTAAATCTCGTAGGTCTTTAGAAATATCCTTGAGGACTGACCTATCAACATAAATCATGGGTTTATCCAGTTTGATGACAGGTCAAATAGTTTCAGAAGGTTGAAAAGTTAAATAGATTCTAGCGTCATTACCCTTGGGGGGACGGCAAGGATAAATAGAGGAAGACTCCACAGAACGGAATCCTACATCCGTCATTAACTCGGTTAGTTTGTCTGCTACATCCTTAACTTGATTTCTGTCATACCAAACCCGAATTTTAATTAACTGACTAGCAGGATCATTCTGTTCCCCAGGGGTATAAATCCACCGAGACATATTGGAATCCCAAAAAAAACCTTTATCCTGTAAATAGCTGTACAGTTCATTACTGGATATATGGGTAAATTCGGATTCAATTTCTAAAGCTCTGGTGTATTTCAATGTTCGGCGACTCATGAGTCAACTCTCCTCTAAATCAAGATAGGATTTAATATCATTTAAAATCGTCTTACCGTCTGCATACCGTCGCCCCTTAAATCCCATCACATCTTTAATAATGTCGGAATCTTTTAAGCCGTTTTCTAGTGCTTCTAAGACGGGTTCCACAAAAAGTTCCAAGTTCCGTTCCCGTTCCGTTCCCCTAGAGAGTTCCGAGTTCCCGGAACTTTTGGAACTTTCGGAACTTTCTGGGAACTGCCGATGAACGCTGGGGTCTGAGAGTTCCACGTCGGAACTTTCTGGGAACTCGGTAACGGGGGTTAAACTGCTTTGACGTTCGGTTAAAACGAATTGTGCGATTGCTGAATTAGTCCCTTGAGCTAGAAACAAATCACTTGCTATTGTGTGCTTAAATTCGGCAATCTCTCGCTTATTCATTGCGTCAATTTTGGGCTTTATTTTCCCTAATTTGTTAGAAAAATAGAGGGAACTAGCCCCGGCAACAATGGCATAACTGATAGAGCTAAATCTAAAGAACTTGTGCCATCCGTTTAACTCTGGATTGCGGGTCAAAAATGGGGTGACAAACCAGAGAGGAACTGCCGTGACTAGGGCAAGAATGTTGATGCCGTGTAACAGTTTCCAATTCTGTTTGATGGCTTCTGAATGGGAAGATGGATTGATTACCGTGACCATTGAATTAGTCCCCCAACGATTAAGGCAATGGCAAACCCGACAACGATTAAGCTAGTAAAAATCCAGTCCTGTGCTTCTGGGTTCCGGGTACAATAAATAACGGTTCCTGCGATACCTAATCCCAGAGATAAAATGAGCGATACCCAGAAAGCAGGTTCTCTCAAATCTTGAATCAAACGGGCTAGGAGGGAGGTAAGGGAAGCACTACTCGCTATTAGTAGAAAAAAGCCAATTATGCGATAAAATTGAATCATGTTTCGTTTTTCCTCATGCTAACCCGTGCCATTTTGACACGGGTTATTGTTTTAGAGTTGACCCATTAAAGCATTAATTGCTTGGTCAGCTTGTTGAGCAGATTTTTCTAACCCTTGTCCGAGTTTTGCGTATTCAGGGCGTAGAGAATGCAGATATTTTGCACTGGTGTTTTTGTAGCCTTGAATTCGTCTTTCGTTCCGGGCTTCATTGCGACGGTATTTCTCGTGATGACGATTAACAGCCGTTTGATGATTGCCAATCTTTTCTAACTTTTCATAAGCCTTTTTACTGGCTTTTCGTTTCATCCGTTCCTGTTTTTCCAGTTCTGTTAAAGCGTCCGCTTCTTCTTCAGTGAAAGCACGGGCTTGCTCAACAACTGGGACGGCTCGGTAACTTTTCCAACTGCCGGGGGAGTCGGGTGTAATGGCGTTATCGGCAGATTTTAGATGCACAGAATTAGCATCTAAATTATTGGCTTGACCTTGGACGGGAGCAACATTACCCCCTTTAAAATCATCACCTTTGAAGTAACTTAACATCTTTACAAGTCCTATTGAATCAGTGTTACAGAGATATATCCGAGAGTTAAAAAGGGATGGGGTCGTAATCGCGTAGAGTTATATAAGGGGGTTTGACTGTATCATCAAACCAGGCAAATTTTACCCATTCCCAGTGTTCCTTATATTCTCTGGTGAAAAACCGCACGCTATAGCGTTTGTTAATACGTTCCCTTTCATAAGACCCATCTAACTGAACGTCTTTTGAGTAGGACAAATTAACAAAACTGCTAAAAAACGCTAGGTCAATCTTGATTCGGGTTAGCCCGTACCTGAGATAAATATCCGTGGTAATTCTCATGCTTTTCTAAACTGGTTACAGGTTTAATTTTGACCTCAATAACTGTGTTTAGGTAATAACCCGCAAGAAAACAGAATAGAGGGATAAACCAAGGGGCTAGACAATCCATAATTCCTGTGGGTTTCATGTTGCCAAAGCCCCGGCTAAAATTTCTTGTCCAGCCTCCAACCAACCGAGATAAACGGCGGCGGTGTACTCGTCTAAGGGTTCGTCTTGGAGTGCTTCAAATTCCCCCGCCGTCATGGTATTTCCCACATAACGGCGCATCCGTTCCGTCAACTCATCCCTTAGTGGCGTGGCACTGGGTTCGGTAAGGGTGAGTAATTTTTCCTGAACGTTCTCAATCGTGATGATTGGGGTGATTGGACTGTCAGGCTTGAGGGAATAGATATCAATTTTGTCGGTGTCGGTATCAGTCCAGGCCCAATGAGTCGGCAACCCACGGTCATCGCTCCCTAAGTAATCGCTATCCTCTGCGGGTTCCCGTAGTTCCCCCTCACACAGCGCTGGGTGATCAATTAAGCAGGCGATTTCCGTTGCTTCAGGTTCGGCTATGGGGTCATTATCCGGCTGTACCGTGATGTCTTCCCCTGTTTCAACGGTTTCAAATTCATTGGCGATCGCTTCTCCAATGGCGGCTAACCAGGTTGCCTTCATAGACAGGTTGCCGAACTGTTTCACATCTTCTTTACTCAGTCCCAAATCAAGCGCGTCTTGTTTGAGTTCATTCAGGGCCTTCTGTTGTAAAGATTCTGACCGAAGCCGCTTAACGGCTACACTAGCTGACGTCATAATAGAGTCATCTCCTATTCGTAGGGGTTATGCACCCACTGGTGAAAAGTTTCCAAGTCTGACACCAGTGGGCTTGTTTTTGTCATCTAAGGTTACTATAGCGTTTAAGTACACCCACCGTCAACCCTTTCATGCTAATATGTAGGTGTAGAGTAGAATTAATATGCACCTATGATTGCTCAAACCGTGCCTAGCAAGCTTCCTAGAGTTAACGTCTATATTGATCCAAACCTTAAAGACAAGGGAGAGAAACTGGCCAAAAAACGGTTCCGTTCTTTGTCTAACCTTTTGGCCTGGCTACTAATTCAGGAGGTGGAGAGGGCAGAAAAGGACGGAGAAATAGAGAGCCAAGAGTAAAACTCAAAATGCCATTAAAAACAACTCAACCCCCTAGCGTTTTGCCAGGGGGTTGTTTGTTAGATTTAGAATTAGTTTTTAACTCTAATCAAGACAATAGCAAATCCTGGTTTTTAAGGTAAAATAAAACTGATTCATGATGTGCAGAAACCATCCCGTGCAAAGGATGGTTTTTTATTCTATTCCAGAAGGGTCAAAACCTGTCTGATAGCGTCCTTAATCCTACCCCCGGCGTTGGCTCTCAAGGTTAGAGCATCCTCTAAAATATCCTTTATTTGTTGGGCTATACCTGTATTCAGGTTTGATAACTCCGTTGTCTCTATACTTGTATTCAGGTTTATCTGTTCTATTGTTTCTATACTTGTATTCAGGTTTAGCTTGCACTCCGTTAACTCAGCTTTTAGGGTGTTAATTTCAAGGGTATTGTCTAGTTCTTGATTCCGTTTCCTTAGCTCCTCAATAGTTGTATTCAAGTTTTTATTCAGTTGTTTTAACGCTTCAATTTCCGCTTGCAGTTCCATTAATTCGGTCGGTTGCTCCGATTGTTGAATCCCTCCCAAGCGCCATTGATCAATCAGATTAACCACGGCCGTTTTAACGGGTTCAGGACATCTAACCTGGACGGTGTTGTAGTCGGCCCGTTTACCCCGTCCCCCTTTGGGCTTGACTGTAATCTCATTGGTAGTCATAGGTTGTAAAGTCGTATTCAAGTTTGTACCTTCATTCTATGGGCATCCTTTGGAGATGTCAATACCCGTATTCAAGTTTATTTTAATAGCAGTCAACCTCACCCCATCGGTGTCCCATTCCGTCACAGGGGGTTATCCGTTGGGGGTGGTTTGGAGAGAACTTGCACCAGTTGCACCAGTTGCTGCACCAGTTGTGCACCAGTTGCTGCACCAGTTAAATCGTTATATATCAGGGGTTTGCACCAGTTGCACCAGTTAGATATACAAATGACTCAAAGTTAAACTTTAAATTAAAAAAAATATTACTAATATTCCTACTGCTACCCCTGCTGTGATTAAAGATGCGCCCAAAAAACTATAAATAGTGGCATCCGTTAATCAGTCAGGTATTGGGGCGGTTAATAGTCCAGTTATCTCTCGCTCAATCCGGGTATTTAATAGAGCCCAAAGTTACCAGGGCAGTGATAGGGGAAAAGTTAACCCCATAATCCGAGAGATATTGCAACGACTCGGAACCAACAACAAACCCGATCAGGATTAGGCTCCACAAACCCTTATCTATTTAATAGAAGCGCATCCAATGGGGATGTTATTGACGGGCCTCTATTGTTATGGGGGGGTAGACTGTAATCTTGTGGCTCTGACTGTTTGGGATGTCGGGTTTCTCAGGGGATTAGGAGAGTGATCACTGTGATTGTCGCTGGGATTAAAAATTGGGGTGCACTCGCCTGCCGTTGTCGGAACCATGAAATAAAGTTTCAGGATTGTGGTCTGTGTTGGGTTTGGGGAGCGGTGAACTCTCCCAAATTGGGTTAAAGACAGTTTGATGTGCATTTGACGATCGCACATCAAATGCACATCAAATTAAACCGTCAACCCGTCCCTGAATCCAGTTATTGCACATCAATTAAAAACCCCTACGCCATTTATGCTGTAGGGGTTCCACTAATCATCTGTATCTAGTATTTGGAAAAGCGGGTGGCGGGAA
>DMPJ01000037.1:4811-8708 GCA_003456035.1 Planktothrix sp. UBA8402 | reverse complement strand
CCTATTCCCCATTCCCCATTCCCTATTCCCTATTCCCTATCGGTTTTTGTAAAAACAAACGTCGAGGCTGTCCTAAAAATCCCGAATCCCAACCGGAATCAATCTCGATTAATCTATAACCCATTTTATAATATAGACCTCGGGCTTGGTGATTATTTTCTAAGACATGAAGATAAATATTAGAAAATCCCCACTGATGGGCTGTTTGTTCACAAGTTGCGAGTAATTTTTGGGCAATTCCTCGCTTTCGATATTGGGAATGAACGGCTAAATTAGAAATATACAAATAGCGAGAGGTTAAGGATAATTGCCAAGGATAACGCGATCGCAAACCGATTTCTATTGTTCCTAAAATATATTCTTGAGAACACCCAACTTCTGAAACTACAGCCGATAAACACAAATATTGATCAGAATTTACCAACAAACGATAGCGTAAATCGTCATAAATTCCCCAGCGTAAAATCGGATAAATCCAGCCTAAAATCCCTTCGCGGGAATGAAAACTATCGGCTAAAACATCCGTTAATCCGGTTACGTCCTCAAAGGTAGCTGGCCGAATTTGTAAACCAGAAAAATCTACAGAATTCTCCTTTGGTGGAAGATTTTTCTGTCCATTCAGGTTTTCCCATCCAGTCCCCTTGAAGCAACCTAAGAAGAATGTGTTAGAACTCGAAGTAGAAAACAATTGATTCACAGTTTCTTGATAGAGCAATATTAATCCAGATCAGCTTTTTTTGGGTAATCGTTGCAGATCTGTAATTTCTGAGGGAATAATGGAATTCCGCGCCTAGAAGTATAAAGGTACAATGATATTGTGCATCAATACCCTGATTGTGGTTTAACCCTGATCAGATAGGGGCTCCGAGTTAACACCAAATTTGTAGATAATACAGATAATCGTCCCCTACAGCCCTTGCAGCAGGAGTCCGGTGCATGAATTCCCAGAAAAAATCTAAGCCGACGATCTTGGTTGTCGATGATGAACCCGATAACCTAGATCTGCTGTATCGCACCTTTCATCGGGAATACCAGGTGTTGCGAGCAGAAGGCGGGCCAGAGGCGCTAGACATTTTAGCGTCACAGTCTGACGTGGCTGTGATTATTTCTGATCAAAGAATGCCCCAAATGAGCGGGACAGAATTCTTGAGTTTAACGGCGGCCCAATATCCCGATATTATTAGAATTATCCTCACAGGTTATACCGACGTCGAAGATTTAGTCGAAGCGATTAACTCAGGTAAAGTTTTTAAATATGTTACTAAACCTTGGGACGCCGACGAACTCAAAGCCATCGTTAAACAGGCTTTAGAAACCCATATCGTTCTCAAATCGCGTACCGAAGAACTACGGCGCGCCCTACAACAAGAATCCCTCCTCTACGCCGTTACTAATACTATTCGCTCCGCCCCTAACTACAGGGAAATGCTCCAACGCATCGTAGAAACGGTGGGTCAAATGTTTGAAGTCCGTTATTGCCTGCTCCGGCCGTTTCAAGACGGGCAAATGGTGGATGAATGGTTTATGTATCAGTCAGGACGAGAGGTTCTGGAAACCCCCGATAGTCAAAAGCCTTCCACAAATCTGCAATTATTAGTCTGGGAAANNAAACCAGCGATGTCGAAGTGATCCAAGATGTCGATACCGATGAACGGGTATTATCGGTAACTGAACGTCAACAAGCATACAGTCAAACTCAAATTCGGTCGAGTTTAGTTGTACCCCTATTCTACAAACTGGATTTAATGGCGGTTTTAGCCCTACATCACGCCACCGAACCCCATATTTGGCTCGACCATGAAGTCCAGTTAGTGATTACGGTTTCCGACCAAGCTGCTCTGGCCCTATCCCAAGCCCGGGCCTATGAACAGGTGCGAGAACTGGCTAAACGGGAAGCCCTAGTGAATACGATTACCTCGGCCATTCGTTCTAGTCTTGATCCGCGCACAATTTTTGGCGCCATTACCCAACAACTGGGAGAAGCCCTACAAGTGGATGGTTGCGCCTTATCCCTCTGGACAAGAGATGATGAATATGTCCAGTGCGTGGGATTATATGATGCGGCTCGCCAGGCTTCGATGGTTAGTGATGAATGGTCATCAGAGGTAACAGCCCCTAAGCCCTCCCTTGAAAAGTTACCTCAGTCAGCCGTTCCCATTCGTGAAAATCCCGTATTACAAAAACTTTTACGCACCCGCCAACCCGTTGTCATTGACGACTTAGACCTGCAACCGGAATGTAAGATTGCCGAATTACCCCTACGTTCTACTTCTAAAGCCTTAATTTTGGTTCCTTTACAGTCCGATGGCCAGATTATTGGTAGTATTTCCCTCCGACAAAATAATCGGACTCGCAAATGGCAAGAGTCGGAAATTAATTTAGTCCAGGTAGTGGCTATACAAGCCGCTTTAGCGGTACAACAGGCACGTTTATATCAAAAAACTCGACAACAGGCGGAAAGACTGTTAGAAGCCGACCGGGTGAAAACGGAATTTTTCCAGAATATTTCCCATGAGTTTCGTACACCTTTAACTTTAATGATTGGGCCCTTAGAATCGGCAGTTAATCAACAGCAAGATTTACCCCAAGAACAAACAAAAATTGCTTTAAGAAATTCTAGGCGACTATTGCGGTTAGTCAATCAATTATTGGATTTACAACGATTTGATGCCGGACGAATGCAGCCGAGTTTTCGTCCCTGTGATTTGATTGCTTTTTGTCATAGTACCGTTGAGTCATTTCAACTCTATTGTCAGAAGAAAGAAATTCACCTAGAAACAGATTTAAACCATTCTCCGTTGTTGTATTTAGATTTAGAACGGTTTGATAAAGTTCTCTATAATTTACTTTCTAATGCCATGAAGTTTACCCCGGCTGGAGGAACTATTACCCTGAGAGTTGAACCCCTGGGAAATCATTGTCGTTTGCAGGTTACGGATACTGGAATTGGGATTAAACCAGAACAAATTCCCTATTTATTTGAACGGTTTCGGCAAGCGGAAGGGTCAGCAAATCGTTCCTATGAAGGATCGGGTTTAGGGTTAGCTTTAGTTAAGGAATTAGTGGAACTACACAAAGGACAAATTTCTGTGGAATCGGTTTATGGTAGAGGTACAACTTTTAGCGTTTGGTTACAGCAGGGAACTTCCCATTTACCCGGGGAGCAAGTATTAGAAATTCAGGCTGAGTTAAATTCTAGTCGGGCTTCGGTGGAATTTTCAGATATTGATGTGGATGTGACCAATGAGAATAATTCTGATGGAGTTGAAGCTGGTCAAGAGAATATAATTTTAAATGAGAATATCTCCTCTACTAATTTAGTTTTAGTGGTAGATGATAACCCGGATTTAAGGCGCTATGTCTCAAAAATTCTGCGTCAGTCTGGATATAATGTTGTTGTCGGTTGTAACGGCGTAGAAGGGTTTGAAATTGCCCAAAAATATCGCCCAGAAGTGATTATTACGGATTTAATGATGCCTTTAGTATCGGGGTTAGATTTAATTCGCCTAATTCGCAATCACCCCGAATTGAAGGGAACCCCGATGATTTTATTAACTGCTAAAGCCGATGAAGATACCCGTTTAGAAGGGGTGGAACGGGGGGCCGATGCCTATTTATCTAAACCATTTAATGATCGGGAATTGTTGGCAGAAGTGAAAAACTTACAGTCTTTAAAAGAGAATGAGAGACGAGTAGCTGAATTGAATAGATATTTAACTGAGTCAGTATTAAAACGTTTTTTACCTGAAACAATGGTGAAAAAAGCCGCAGCCGGGGAATTATCCTTAGATTTGAGTCCCGAACCCCGGTTAATTACGATTTTATTTAGTGATATTGTCGGATTTACTCAAATGTCGAATCAGTTACAATCCCAGGGCATTGCAGTGGTGTTAAATG
>DMPJ01000037.1:1237-4758 GCA_003456035.1 Planktothrix sp. UBA8402 | reverse complement strand
GCCGAAAAACAGGTAAAACAAGCGGTGAATTCGGCGCGGCAAATGTTGCGATCGCTTGATAAATTAAATCAACACTGGCGAGAACAGGGAATTATCGGAGAAAATGGGGTTCAACCCGTGCGTTTCCGGTGCGGAATTCATATCGGGACGGCCGTTGTCGGGATGTTCGGATCTCAGGAACGCTCCGATTATACCGCCATTGGCCCGGCGGTAAATATGGCAGCCAGGTTACAAGAAGTTGCCCATCCCAATAGTATTTTAGTCTCTACAGAAGTAGCTAACTATCTCCCTTCAGAGGAAATTTTAAACCAAGAATTCCATAAATTAAAAGGCATTGGGGACGAAGTATTAACCTTTATGGTCAATCCCGAACTCCCCCTTAATTAATCGTAGTGAGTCCTTTAGGACNNGAGGCGTGAACGCCTCACTACAAGCAACCTGAAAAATCCTTCTGAGTTAGAGGACTGTTGCAAATGTTGGGGAGAAGGATTATTAGGTATTGGAATAATAATTCGATCACACAGGGAAGTTTTCAAGCGGAAGTCTACCTTTTCAGTTATCCCTTCGAGTAAAGTTTTACTCCCCTGTAACGGTGTTTTCCGAAATGAGTTTGATTTGCATAAATTTGATCCTCCAATCTACACGCTCACGTCTGATTATTTTAACCACAAATACACAAAAAAGTCCCGTAGGGTGCTCCATCGCAGCGCACGCACCATCCGTAGGGGCGGGTTCGACAAAATCTTTCAAATCTCACAAACAATCTTTCTAAACCCGCCCCACCCCACCAACAAAATCTTTCAAATCTCACAAACAATCTTTCTAAACCCGCCCCACTCACCGATATTTTAGGTTAATAAAAAAATGGGATTTGTGCAGTTTACGTTTATTAATACAAGACGGGGCGGGTTTATCAAGATTAATGATCATCATAAAAATTGACTCGAACCCGCCCCTACGTTCAACTTGATTTTTCTAATAATTTATGGTATGACTTCAATAAATTTAAAGATCAATTTGAGTGCAGTTTACGTTTATTCATCTCAACAAGACGGGGTGGGTTTATCAAGATTAATGACCATCATAAAAATTGACTCGAACCCGCCCCTACGTTCAACTTGATTTTTCTAATAATTTATGGTATGACTTCAATAAATTTAAAGATCAATTCGAGCTTATTTAATAATTTGGTAATTTTGATCTGTCATCTAGGGTGAGCAATGCCCACCCTAATCCTACATTAACCTAGAGATTAATGTCCAATACCAACATATTGGAAACCGGCGGCTTCTAATTGTTTTCGGTCTAAGAAATTGCGTCCATCAATCATAAATGCCGAGTGCATTCGTTTCGCCATTTTCGCATAATCAAGGTTTTGGAATTGCGCCCAGTCGGTAATTAAAACTAACGCATCACAACCATCTGCTAACAATTCAGGATCAGTTTCAACGATGACACCTGTTAACCCATGACGCATTCCACTTTGGGAAATAATCGGATCATAAGCTTTAACTTTTGCCCCTAAACGGTTCAATTCTTGGATAATATCTAAAGCCGGAGCATCGCGTAAATCGTCCGTATCGGCTTTAAAAGTTAACCCCAATAATCCCACAGTTTTGCCTTTGAGAATTTTCAGAACTTGTTGTAATTTGTCAATGGCAATAGTGCGCTGACGGTTATTAACTTCCACCGCCGATTTTAATAATTGGGCATCATAATTATAGTCATCGGCGGTATGAATTAAAGCCGAAACATCTTTAGGGAAACAGGAACCCCCCCAACCAATTCCAGCTTGTAAAAACTTATTCCCAATCCGAGAATCTAAGCCAATTCCTAGAGCTACTTGTGTCACATCAGCACCGACGCGATCGCAAATATTAGCAATTTCGTTAATAAAGCTAATTTTAGTTGCTAAGAACGAGTTAGCAGCATATTTAATCATTTCCGCCGAACTCAGATCCGTTAACACAATTGGAACTGGGGGTAAAGATGGATGATCAGAATATTTCCTCGATACTAAAGGTTCATACAATTCCTGCATCACTGAGAGTGCTTTTTTGTTGTTGCTTCCTAACACAATCCGATCGGGATTAAAGGTGTCATAAACCGCCGAACCTTCGCGTAAAAATTCGGGGTTACTAACAACATCAAATTCGACTGCAATGGGTGTTCCTGCTAACCCTTTTTCTTTTTGCTGTTCTGAAACACCCTCCAAAACAATCATCCGCACCCAGTCACCGGAACCGATGGGTACAGTGGATTTATTCACAATCACTTTATAACCTTGAGTCAGGTTGGAGCCAATACCTCGCGCCACAGCTTCAACATAACGAGTATCACTTTCTCCGCTTGGCAAAGGAGGAGTTCCTACGGCGATAAATAACACTTCACCATGTTCGACACCCGCACCTAAATCAGAAGAAAAATCCAGACGCCCAGACTCCATACAGGACTTCATTAATTCTGGTAATCCGGGTTCATAAATCGGAGATTGTCCCGACTTCATTAATTTAACTTTTTCTTCATTATTATCAATACAAATAACCTCATGTCCGATTTGCGCTAAACAAACCCCTGTTACTAAACCCACATATCCCGTTCCAATTACACAAACACGCATAAATCTATCCTCAATTTTTTGACTACATACTAACAATTTGTTAAGTTGTCGCAGCACTTAAACCAGACAACCTAGCGAGCGAGGACGCTCGCACTACAAGGGTTTCACGATTTCTGAATAGCAAATTTAGATGCTAAACAGCTTAACAGTTAACGTTTAACTGTTAACTTCCATTCCACTGTCTGTTAACTTTTGTAGATGCGTTCCCGAAAATCGTCTATTGTCAATTTTAATCCTTGATCTAGTGGGATTGTCGGTTCCCAATTCAGATAAGTTTTCGCACGAGTAATATCGGGTTGTCGTTGTTTAGGATCATCCTCCGGTAGAGATTCAAATTGAATTTCCACATCGGGATTAACCATATTCTGAATTTTTTGGGCTAATTCCAAAATGGTATATTCCCCTGGATTCCCGATATTAATAGGGCCAGTTTGATCGCTATTCATCAAACGGATGAATCCCTCTACCAAGTCTGACACATAACAGAAACTTCGAGTTTGGGAACCATCGCCATAAATGGTTAAGGGAATACCTCGCAGGGCTTGAACAATAAAGTTACTGACCACACGACCATCATTTTCCAACATTCGTGGGCCATAAGTATTAAAAATCCGTACCACCCGAATGTCTACCCCGTTTTGACGATGATAGTCAAAGGCTAGGGTTTCTGCAACCCGCTTTCCCTCGTCGTAACAGGATCGAACCCCAATACAATTGACGTTTCCTCGATATTCTTCCGTTTGGGGGTGAACATCGGGATCTCCGTAGACTTCAGAAGTGGAGGCTAGGAAAAACCGGGCTTTGATCCGTTTGGCTAACCCCAACATATTCATGGTTCCTAATACATTGGTTTTGATGGTTTTGACCGGGTTGTATTGGTAATGAATCGGAGAGGCGGGAC
>DMPJ01000037.1:782-1221 GCA_003456035.1 Planktothrix sp. UBA8402 | reverse complement strand
TTACCAATCCATTTCAGGATATTTCGTTTTCTCCCAGTAAAAAAGTTATCCAAACAAATCACTTCATGGCCTTGTTCCATTAAGCGATCAATTAGATGTGAACCTAGAAAACCCGCCCCACCTGTAACTAAAATTCTCATGCTTACACTCCATGCGCGAAATTGTAGAGAGTTGAAATGGTGTGGACAATAATCAATTGTAGGTAAGCTGAATCCACTATCGGTTGATTAAAGTTAAGACTTGGCTTTGAATACACCCCAGCTATACCCGACAACATTGATATGTTGCTGTCCGTTCCAACATCTATCCTACTCGATTTTGGATTGTTAGCGACTATTTAATATTTCCTTTACAGTTAAATTAATATCACTAACTTTATATGACATAGAGTTTTGAGTATTTTTATAATTGATCTTTGTAGTAGAGACGTTAAATTTAA
>DMPJ01000037.1:0-668 GCA_003456035.1 Planktothrix sp. UBA8402 | reverse complement strand
TATCTCCCCCATAACATTTGGCTAAAACATCTTTTCTTAACGCCGGAATACTTTCACTGGCAATAACTTTAGATCCAATTGTGGCTTGAATTGGAACTTTAAATTGATGACGGGGAATCAATTCTTTGAGTTTTTCTACCATTGCCCGTCCAACATGATAGGCTTTATCTCGGTGAACAATCATTGCTAAAGAATCNNATCGCATCTTTATTAATCATAATATCGAGTTTAACTAAGGCATTTTCTCGATATCCAATAATATGATATTCCATACTCGCATAACCACGAGAACGGGATTTCATCTGATCAAAAAAGTCCGTTACCACTTCCGCTAAGGGTATTTCATAAACTAAGGTTGTCCGTCCCTGGGCTAAATAGCGCATATCCTTAAATTCACCCCGACGACCCTGAGCTAACTCCATTAAACTGCCTACANNAGAGCTAACTCCATTAAACTGCCCACATAAGCTTCAGGAGTAATCATTTCTACCCGTACATAGGGTTCTTCTATTTTTTCCCTGTGGTTAGGTTCAGGTAAACGACTGGGGTTATCGATCATCATCACTTCTCCCTTTTGGGTTGTAACTTGATAAACCACCGAAGGAGAGGTCACAATTAAGTCTAAATCATATTCCCGTTCTAAACGTTCTTGCACAATTTCCATGTGC
>DMPJ01000036.1 GCA_003456035.1 Planktothrix sp. UBA8402 | reverse complement strand
CAGGGGAAGCAGGGGAGGTAAGGGAAGCAGGGGAGGTAAGGGGAGCGTCCCCGCTCGCTGACTAACAGACTAACAGAAATCAATAATCAACACTCAACACTCAAAAAGAATTAAATCTATGGCTTTATATTTAGATTCGGCAATTATTTCGGAAGCAAAAATTGTTAAAGATTGGGGATGGGTAAAAGGAATTACAACCAATCCTACTTTATTGGCAAAAAGTGAATTATCTCCTGAAGAAACCTTAAAACAGTTAAAACAATTAATTTCGGGGGAAATCTATTATCAATTAATGGCATCGGATTTTCAAGGAATGGTAAGAGAAGGGAAAAAAGCCTTTGAATTGCTAGGAGAACAAACGGTTTTAAAAATTCCGGCGACTTCCGTAGGATTTCAAACCGTTGCCTATTTATCTCCTGAAATATCCTGTTCTGTCACTGCTATTTATAGTGCCGCCCAAGCTGCTGTAGCGATGGAAGCCGGGGCAAAATATGCGATCGCCTATGTAAACCGGGCAACTCGATTATTAGGGGACGGCATTGAATTAGTTAAACAGATGAACAATATATTAGCAGGAAGTCCGACAAAAATATTAGCCGCGAGTATTAAATCCCCCCAAGAAGCAGCAGCAACCTTACAAGCGGGAGCTGATCATTTAACTTTACCCTTAGAAATTTTAACTGCTATGACCACCCATGAATTATCAGAGCAAACTGTGATAGAGTTTAATCAAAATGGCCGGGGAATTGATATTAGTTGAATATTGGGACTCAAGATTGGCGATCGCAGTTGGGCCCTAAACCCCTTGGAGGAAATCCCAATTACCTTTAGAATTATATAGATTATTGTCTAAACTTGGAGAACGATTCGTGGATTTATCGAAGATTGTGCCCCAACCCAAACCGGGTTTAATTAACGTTTTAATTGAGATTCCCGCCGGAAGCAAAAATAAATACGAATACGATAAAGAGTTACAGGCATTTGCCCTTGATCGGGTTTTGTTTGCGCCTGTCCATTATCCTTTTGATTATGGCTTCATTCCCAATACCCTAGGGGACGACGGAGATCCCTTAGATGGTTTGGTGATTATGGATCAACCCACCTTTCCCGGATGTGTGATCGCAGCCCGACCCGTTGGGTTTTTAGAAATGATCGATGGTGGTGATCGGGATGAAAAAATTCTCTGTGTTCCCGCAGCCGATCCACGCTACGCAGATGTAAAATCTCTTAAAGATATTCCCCATCATCGCCTAGAAGAAATTGCTGAATTTTTCAGAACCTACAAAAACCTAGAACGGAAAGTAACTGAAATTCTGGGTTGGCAGGATGTCGATCAGGTTGCGCCCCTGGTGGAAAAAGGGATTAAAGCAGCCAATAATAAGTGAATTACGAATTATGAATTACGAATTACGAATTGTGTCTTATCGTAATTATTAATTCGTAATTCATAATTGCTTAAGATGCTCCGAACACTTCTATACGCCAAGATTCATAACTGCACTCTGACCGCAGCAAATGTAAACTATGTAGGAAGTATCACGATTGATCAATCCCTGCTTGATGCTGTCGGAATCTGTCTGCATGAACAGGTACAAGTGGTGAATGTTGCTAACGGGGAAAGGTTTATCACTTATGTTATTCCCGGATCGCCCGACTCCGGGGCGATCGAATTGAATGGCGCAGCGGCCCGTTTAGGCGTTGTTGGCGATCGCCTAATTGTGATGTCCTACGCACAATTTACCCCCGAAGAAGCAACGGATTATCAACCGAGAGTAGTTTTCGTGGATCAGAATAATCGAATTGTGGAAATTCGAGGCTAAAATTAGTTTAGCTAAAACCGCAATCATTCCCACGTCTTTTTAATTGTAGGCTGAGTCAACCTTCTAAGTCCAAGGCTAAAACAAACGATGCCAGTTTCTGATCCGCGAGCCCAGAACCCACATTCCTCTGATCGAGCAACCCCAATGGACAAGAACTTTGCAACTGATTTTTCCGTGCGATTCTGGGGGGTGCGGGGCAGTATACCCACGCCTGGATCACAAACGGTTGAATACGGGGGGAACACCTCCTGTGTGGAAATGCGTTTGGGTGAAAAACGCTTAATTTTTGATGCAGGTACAGGCTTAAGAGTCTTGGGAATGGATCTGCTCAAACAAATGCCCGTGGAAGCCTATCTGTTCTTTTCCCATACCCATTGGGATCATATTCAAGGGTTTCCGTTTTTTGTTCCCGCTTTTATTAAAATTAATACTTTTTATATTTATGGTACGATTGCCCCTGATGGTTCAACGGTGCAGCATCGTTTGAATGATCAAATGCTCCATCCTAATTTTCCAGTTCCTTTACAAATTATGGGGGCAGATTTAAAGTTTGTTGATATTAATGTTGGCAAGCCAATCAAAATTAGCGATGATATTGTTGTTGAAACAGCCCTATTAAACCATCCTGGGGAAGCGGTAGGGTATCGAGTTAATTGGCACAATTATTCGGCAGCTTATGTCAGTGATACGGAACATTTTCCAGATCGCTTAGATGAAAATGTGTTATTTTTAGCTAGAAATGCTGATGTTTTAATTTACGATGCCACCTATAGCGATGAAGAATATCATTCTGAAAAATCAAGTAAGGTCGGTTGGGGACATTCCACTTGGCAAGAAGCAGTCAAGGTGGCAAAAGCAGCTAATGTTAAACGGTTAGTTATTTTTCACCATGACCCCCTTCATAATGATGATTATATGGATAAAATAGGGGAACAAGTCGCCGAACAGTTTCCTAATAGTTTAATCGCCCGGGAAGGATTGTCAATTCAGTTAAGTTCAGCTTCGATTTCTAGTCCTCCTGTGCCGCAGAAAGACTAACTCTATGGTTAATTTAACCAGATTTTCTGACCATTGCGATCGCTAATTTCCAAATTATGTCAAATTATGTCAAAATGTGAAGTGTGTGGATAACATCATCGCTCGATACCATATTAACGCCTACTGCCGTTGCTTTGGGAAACTTTGATGGCTTACATCGTGGCCACCAACAGGTGATTCAGCCGATTTTAAATGTCAAGCCGCAAATTGATTCCCGACAACCGACAGAGATGCTTTTAACTAACCCCGTCGCCCAGTTGACGCGGGATAGACTCCTATTGGATAGTAATTTAGGAGAATCGGAACTCGGTTATAGTACAGTCGTAACCTTTCATCCCCATCCTCAAGAATTTTTTACAGGTCAACCCAAAAAGTTACTAACTACCCTCGATGAAAAAGCGGAATGGTTAAAAAGAATGGGAGTAAAACAGTTAGTTTTGTTACCTTTTGATCAACAAATGGCGGCTTTATCTCCATTAGAATTTGTGGAAAAAATTTTAATTCAAAAATTACAACCTAATTATATTAGTGTGGGAATTGATTTTCACTTTGGGAAAAAACGGGCAGGAACTGTTAAGGATTTAGAAAAAGTTGCCGAGAATTACGGAATTAAGGTAGAAACGGTTCCTTTATATTTATGTGAAAATGGCGAACGGATTAGCAGTTCAGAAATTCGGATATCCTTAGAACAAGGTGCGATTAGTCGAGCCAATCAATTATTAGGAAGATCCTATCATGTGGTGGGCTCGGTGGTTCAGGGTCAACAGTTAGGACGAACTATCGGATTTCCCACAGCTAATTTACAATTACCCCCGGAAAAATTCTTACCTCGCTATGGGGTTTATGCCGTAAAAGTATCGGAAACGGGGATGAAATCACTCACAGAAACCCGAAGTGATGCTAATTTTGAGTTAGTGAATCATCCGGGGGTGATGAATATTGGCTGTCGTCCAACGGTCGCAGGTCAAAACGTCACCGTAGAGGTTCATTTATTAGATTGGTCGGGGGATTTATATGGTAAAACCTTAAATGTTAGCCTAGAAGAATTCCTGCGACCAGAACAGAAATTCACCTGTTTAGATGCCCTCAAAACTCAAATTCAAGCGGATTGTTTACAAACAAGAGTATTGCTAGGAGTTGAGTTGTAAGCTGTACTGCATTTAAACTGTATATTCTAGGGAGCGAGGACGCTCCCACTACATGGATGGGGCAATTTCCTAATCACAATTATAGGTGCACAACAGCTTAGAAACAAGCAGGAGGAGTAAGCAGTGCGAGCGTCCTCGCTCGCTAACAATCAATAATCAACAAAATCAACAGTCAATCATCAAAAGTCCCCCCAACCCCCGTGTACGGGAAGGGGTCAGACAACAATCAACAATCAATAATCAACATGAAACAACGAATTGAACTTCTAAAACAGAATTTAAGCCGGACAATTGTAGGCAAAGAAGACGCCATTCGGCTGACGTTGGTAGCTTTATTAGCAGGGGGTCATGCACTACTTGAAGATGTTCCGGGTGTCGGAAAAACCTTACTCGCAAAATCCTTAGCCCGTTCGATAGCAGGACAATTTCATCGGATACAATGTACACCGGATTTACTACCTACAGATATCACCGGAACTAATATTTGGAATCC